>JAGRJA010000443.1 GCA_020443005.1 Pseudomonadales bacterium | reverse complement strand
TGGTACACCCCGCTAAGCACATCGGGCGGTATCTCTGCCTTGATCAGCGGTTGGCCTCGGGACAACACCCGTACCTTGTCACTCCACTTGCCAATGCGTTTGTGCTGACGCGCTTCTTCCAGTTTGTGTTGCGCTGCCTCAATGTGCGGATAAAGATTGGCCAGCGCAGATGGCGGCAGCAAATCCTTCAGGAAGCGTTCCACCATATCAAAGGCAATCGCGGTATCAATATCCAGCGCCGGGATGTCGACAACGCCTTTCTCAAGAAAGGACCAGTGGGTTTCCCGCCCCTGCTGTGTCGAAACCAGCGGGAACACGGTTGACAGGCTGTTCAGATCACGCTGTACCGAGCGCAATGAAATATCAAAGCCCTCCTGATGTTGCAGGTATTCGTGAATCCTGCCCGTACTCACCGTCTGCGGCAGGCGTGGAATCTTGCGCAGCATCAGGATTTGTCGGTAAGCACTGTCAGCCATAATGTTTCCTTTTCGGTTTTTTATAGCTTCTATTATGCCTTTCAAAAAGACAGTTTTTGACGCAACGACTTCAGGCAGACCCTGATCAATAAACGGTGTAAAGCAGCACTGCCGGTGAAAACCCCGGCTGGCAATAAAATTGAGGCATTGCGATCAGACCAACTGCCGACTCTGGATAGGCATCCTGCAGCACCTCACCTGCCTGCGCAACATCGTTCAACCTCACCCCATGGCCCGATTTAACTACCATCAAATAGCCTTTGGCGTCACAAATATTCACCTGTGCTGTCAGGTTAGCCAGCGCATCCGCCAGCCTTTCATCGGCTGCCAGCACCTCACCCTGAAAAACCAGGTGCTGCTGTTTTGCCGCCATGACGAGAGTTGTTAAATCACTGAAATCAACACAGATAATACCTAAGTCAAGCAGGGTCACCATCAGGCCAATCAGCATTTGCACGATAATAACGGGGTAAGAAAGCACCGGCTTTTCACAGCCACAACCGGTAAGTGACAGGAAGCTGCTTCCATGTACACGCGGCTTGAATACATCCTCACCCACGGGGACCATGACAACCAGGCTTCTGCAGGCAGCGAGCCGCTGCAGACTCTGCTCGAGTTGCGCACGAATTGCACCCTGATCATAGAGTACAAACACCAGATCAGCGCCCCGTTCCAGATCAAGCACTGGCAGAGCATCCGGGAAAGTTATCTCTGATGCTCTGCCATGATGCGGTTCGAGTTCCACCATCGAACAGGCGCCAAAGCTGCGGGCATAACCGCCTTCAAACCATGTTCGTCGAAAAGCCTGATACACCGCGACTGCCTGCTGACCTGCCAGCAGAAAACCGATGTCGACTCCCTTGCCGGAATGCTTGCTATCTGACTCGTATTGCGAGGGGACTGGAATCTGTCTGAGCGGTCGTTGCATAAACACCTCAAGAACACAAAACCGCCATTATCCAGCCAATAACGACATGACCTGTCGCATTAATCATTAAGAATTGACATAGACAAACCCTGTCGTATTGACACTGATAATAAAGCTTTATCTCTTGATAGAAAGGTGACCAGCATGCCCTTCCAAACTCCCGCCTCGGCAGATGGCGCGTGTTACACCGCTGAAAATTCCCAGTGGGTTCACCGCTGTCAGTTAGGCCCACACACTGAATTGCTGATCTCGCGTAATGACATGATCCAGATCGTCTGCAGAGATTCAAATTCAAAAAACACGGTCTACTCCATCCCAATTCTGAAACATCCTGAGTGGAAAGGTATGACACTGAAGCAATGGATGCCCGAAACCAATGAACAAAATACCCTGTTTGATTTCTATCGCCTCCACAAGGATCAGTCAGAAACTGAACCGTTCGAGTATTCTGCAAACGAGCATAACCCGCACCCCTT
>JAGRJA010000442.1 GCA_020443005.1 Pseudomonadales bacterium | reverse complement strand
CTGAAGGTGACGAAGGTTGAAACGGGGTTGCCGGGCAAACCGAAAAATGCCGATTGATGAACCTGCCCGAAAGCCAGGGGCTTGCCGGGTTTAACGGCGATTTTCCAGATATCCAGCCTGCCGGCCTGCTGCACTGCCGCCTTGACATGATCCTCCTCTCCCACAGAAACGCCGCCGGTGCTGATCAGAACATCGACCTGCTCTGCCAGTTCCTGCAAACGCTTTACCGTAGGCGCCAGGGCATCACCAATACAACCACCGTCCACAACCCTTATACCCAAAGACTGTAACCAGCCCATCAGCACAAAACGATTGGAATTATAGATTTGACCAGGTGCCAGTTGTTCTCCGGGATTTTTCAGCTCATTTCCTGTCGACAACACGGCCACCGAAAGACGCCGATACACACGGACTTTCGCCCTGCCAACCGAAGCCAGCAAGCCCAACGATGCGGCCTGTAATATATCCCCTTTGGCGAGCAGCCGGTCACCCACAGCAATATCTTCCCCGGCTTTCCGAATATTCTGCCCAGCAGTGACCTGCCCTGAAAAAACCACAGCGCCTTCTGCGTTTACCTGCGTGTTTTCCTGCATGATCACTGCATTGGCGCCGGCAGGCAGCGATGCCCCGGTAAAAATCCGCGCACAACTGCCTTCTTCCAGCTTTGTTGGTACACAACCGGCAGGTATTCGCTGGCTTACCTTCAAGACCAATCCATCGCAATAGTTATCTGCATTTAATGCATAACCGTCCATGGCACTGTTATCAACAGGCGGCACAGGGATATCCGAATAAATATCTTCTGCCAAAATACGATCAGCGGCTTCATGCAAAGGCAAATGTTCAACTTGCTCAACCGGAGAACAACCAGAGAGAATCTGTTGCAGTGCATCTTTTACCGGAAGGAGCGACATGGCCGGGTATTACTATTGCTGTTGCTGTTGCTGTTGCTGTTGCTGTTGCTTTTTACGCGTAGAAAGCACGCCCACAAAATTACAGGGCCGATAACGGCTGTCGAGCTGGTCGCGAATAATGTTTTCCCAGGCAGTACGACAGGCACTGGTAGAACCGGGCACACAGAAAATAATCGTCTCGTTGGCCAACCCTGCCACCGCGCGAGACTGTATGGTGGATGAGCCGATTTCGCCAAAAGAAATTGAACGAAACAACTCCCCGAAACCTTCAACAGTTTTGTCAAACAGGGGCGTCACTGCTTCAGGCGTGGAGTCTCTGCCGGTGAAGCCGGTGCCGCCGGTAATCAGCACAGCATTTACCTTTTCATCGGCAATCCATCTGCTTAACACTGCGCGAATCTGGTAAATATCATCCTTGGTGATCTGTCGGTCAGACAGCTGATGGCCCACCTCCGACAGGGTATCAACCAGATATTGGCCCGATGTATCATTAGCAAGGTCGCGGGTATCCGAAACCGTTAGCACCGCCATTGATAACGGAATGAAAGTATCGGACGCGGCCATATCACTCTCCTGAAGCATTTTTTTCAATCTGATACAGTTGCCGCAAGGTGCTGACCAATTCGGTTTTCCAGGGCATCTGTTTTATTCCAAAAGTATTTCGAATCTTCTCGCAATTGAAAACCCGGTATGTTCTTTCCCGGCGACGCTCTGCAGATTGCAGGCTGATATCTGTATAACGCTTGTCGTACTGGTTAACAATGGCAAGTACAACTTCGGCAAAATCATAGCGATTGGTTATATCTGCAGCGCAGTAATGATAAACACCCCAGGGCTCTATATCACAGGAAAGCTGTTTGAGTATGGCAACCAGCACCCGTGCAATAGCAGCGCTTGAGGTTGGCGCAAGGTATTCATCGATACAAAACGGCTCGGGGTTTTCAGTGCGCAATTCTGCCAATAATCTGGTCAACAGGTTATCGCCTTCCGTGCAAAACAGCGGGCCG
>JAGRJA010000038.1 GCA_020443005.1 Pseudomonadales bacterium | reverse complement strand
TGGAGCTGGCGAGAGGAGTCGAACCCCCGACCGGCTGATTACAAGTCAGCTGCTCTACCAACTGAGCTACGCCAGCATCACCTAAAAACAGGAGGCGGGATTCTATGTGAAGTTGAAAGGATTAGCAACACACTCCAACGACTTATTGGCAAAAACCCTGAGATTTTTTTATTGAAGGAAACTCCTGTTTCAGTTTCTGCCAGAATATATCGCTCATTTCTACATTCAAGGCATCAAGCACAAACCACGGCTCGAGGTCATACTTTTCAGACTCATTAATATTTGCGTCAAAACCTAGCGAACTCACATAATGCATCTGCGCAATCGCATTTTTTTTCTCACTGAAAACGCCAAGCGATAGCCCGTTTGCTAATTCTCCGCCTGGAATAATAAAACTGTCCACACCCTTTGCCTTCAGCTTTTCAAGAAGCTCCTGCGCTGTTTCACGCTTTGGCTGTGGCTTTAAATACACTGCAAAATCAATACGCTGATTAATTTTCACTTCCCTGACCCCAAACCCCACATTTGCCCGTTCAAGGTATTTGGCCAATGTTATGCGTACATCCTGATCATCAACAGGACCCAACAAATAACACACACCATCATTCTTTGACTCGCCTGACACAGACTGCACTGAGAGATCTGCATCATCCCGCCCCTCACTAAACAAGCGGATTCGCTCCCCGGGCATTACCGCTTCAACACCACTCAACTGGTTCATTTTCTGTATTCGCTCAACCCTGCTTTCTTCAAGCATATGCCACAGCAATAAACCACAATTAGAAACAACCAGAAAAAGAAAAATCCATCTCATCTTAACTTTCACCTATACACGCAAAGGGAATACCATCTAGAACAAGATCCGGCTTAAGACAAAAAGATACACCAAGATATTGCGAAATCATGGTTGCATCCCCTCCCGTTAAGTAAACCTCAAGAATCCCGCCACATCGCTCTAGTGACATTTGATAGACACGCTCTACAAATGACACTGTCTCCAACAAAATACCAGAGTTTACTGCGTCTACTGTAGAGCGCCCAAGACACATGTTTTCAGACAATATATTTGACTCAACCCTCACATGACCCGTACTTAGATTCAGAGCCCTGCGCATCGTCGCAAGACCGGGGACTATGTAACCTCCAAGGTGCATACCTGCAGAGTCAACCACATCGAGCGTCATGGCAGTCCCGCAGTCTACCACCAATACAGGCGAATTTGCAGCATTGTAAGCAGCCAACATCGCAAGCCAGCGATCGACACCCAAGGACGATGGATCCTCATAGGCGACTTTGACCAACCCTTGATTATGTGTGGCTACCTGACTACACCCAACACCCCACAACAACGCTACTCTGGATTTTAAGAAAGCATTTAATTCTGCCGCGGCAACCGAGGCCAAACGGACATTTTTTACCAGATGCTTCTCTATATCTTGAAAAGCTTCCTCAGAGAATTCTGTTGAGGAAAAGCTACCTTGCTCAATATAGCCCTGGCGAGAGTGCAATCGCCATTTAACCCGACTATTCCCGGCATCAATATCAAGAATCATTGCAACAAACCGCTCGTTGTTGGTGACACCCTAACTGAAACCTCTCCACTGGAAAGGCTAAAAGAATCACCGGTTTCCAGCTGAACCATTAACTCACCTTCTGATGTGACACCCATTGCAACACCATCCAGCTCCTGGCTGCCATAATTCACTCTCACTGACTTACCCAAAAGAAGATCTAACTCATTCCATTTTGAACGGTATGAAGCAAAAAATTCTTCATTAATTCTCTCCAGAGAATTGAGCAAAGCCTCAACAATGCTGATGATAAGTGGATGCCGGTCAACCGGCGATCCAGTGACGCTATACAAATCTGTATAAGGTTGACCCACTGCTTCGGAAGCACAGGCTTGCATATCAACATTTATCCCGATTCCGACAACAACACACACATCACTATCGGGATCACCGCTGATCTCGATAAGAATACCCCCAAGTTTTTTATCTTGAAAATACAGGTCATTCGGCCATTTTATACAGAAATCCTTTTCAAACTGCGCCCGCAGAACTTCACAGGTAATAACAGCTACAACCAGGCTATAAGCCTTCAACGCTGTAACAGCCTGCTTCAACCGAAATCCAAAGGAGAGCCAAACACCTCCTGCGAAAGGACTTAGCCATGACCTGCCTCTTCTGCCCCGGCCAAGCACTTGCCGTTCAGCCAAAACAACCACAGGCCAACAACCTTCCTGAACCAAAGTCATCGCGTGCAGATTTGTCGAGTCGATTTCATCAAGACATACAAAATGACAATTGCAAGCATTAAAATGCGCTGTCAATTTGCGCTGGTTCAACAGCTTGCTAACATGAGCCAATCTGTACCCGAGCCCCTTCCGACTTTCAATACTCACTGAATGATGATGAATCAAGGAACGCACAGCTTTCCAGACGGCTGTTCTCGAAACAGCAAATTCTTCGGACAGCTGACTACCAGAGTGAAAATCACCATCCTCAAGAACTTGTAATATTTTTTTTTCAAGCGGTGTCAGCTGCGTCATTAATATTGACCACATCAACTAAAATCAGGTTTTCGCCAAAAACACATAAATTTCGGCAAATCTGACATTAAAACAAAAATAATGGAAGTATACGACTGAAGAAAAAGCAAATATAGCAAAGAGACTATTCTGAATATTTTGCACTTCCACATCGACAGATAATTGACACCGGGATTGCCGCCCCCAAGAGCGAGAGATAACAGGTGTCTGCCCCGTCAGCAAAAGCATTCAGCCTAATATACAATAAAAGAGGATGTCGTTACCGATCAACCGGGTACAGACAGCCACTGTTATAGACGATCAACAGCCCCAAACACACACCCCACAACCCCATAACACCATAACCCCATAAAAAAGGCCCGACTGCTTTTGCAATCGGGCCTTTCAATTAAAAGCCTGACGATGACCTACTCTCACATGGGGAAACCCCACACTACCATCGGCGATGCATCGTTTCACTTCTGAGTTCGGGATGGGGTCAGGTGGTTCCAATGCTCTATGGTCGTCAGGCAAAGCGGTTCGAGGTACCGGCTTCGCGCTACCTCAAATTAGGCAGGCAGATTCGTAGATTTCATCCAGTCTATACGCATGCACGATCCGTGCAATCCAAACCCAACAAGCCCTGCGGCTCTGTTGTGTCAATCCCTATAACCGTATTCTCTGTTATATGGTCAAGCCTCACGGGCAATTAGTACTGGTTAGCTCAACGCGTCACCGCGCTTCCACACCCAGCCTATCAACGTTGTAGTCTTCAACGATCCTTCAGGGAGCTCGAAGCTCCAGGGAGATCTTATCTTGGAAGGGGCTTCCCGCTTAGATGCTTTCAGCGGTTATCCTGTCCGAACATAGCTACCGGGCAATGCCACTGGCGTGACAACCCGAACACCAGAGGTTCGTCCACT
>JAGRJA010000441.1 GCA_020443005.1 Pseudomonadales bacterium | reverse complement strand
CTTGAGTCACACAATATTGACTATGAAGCCTATTTTCCCCTGTTTGTGGTGCTGCTTGAAGCGCCGGCAATCGCCGTTGGTATTGCACTGGCCAACAAAGCGCTGCTCAGGAATTACAAGGCCATGGCGCACGAAATCTTCACCAGCCAGGGCATACTGTTGATGGCAGGCGGCCTTGTTATCGGGTTTATCTATGGCGAGCATACTGCTTCCATCGCACCGCTCTTCAAGAACCTCTTTCATGGCGTGCTCGCTCTCTTCCTGCTGAAAATGGGCATGGTTGCCGGTAGCAAGATCAAAGACCTGAAAGAAACCGGTTTGTTTATTCTTTCATTCGGCATTTTTATGCCACTGATTGGCGCTAGCGGCGGCACACTGCTCGGCTACCTGCTCAACCTGACACCGGGGGGCATCATGCTGATGTCCGTTTTGGGCGCCAGTGCCTCCTATATCGCCGTACCTGCCGCAATGACCAAAGCCCTGCCAAATGCAAATCACGGGCTTTCCATCACATCCTCTCTCGCGATCACCTTTCCTTTCAATGTCATTGTCGGCATTCCTGTTTATGTCAGTCTTATCGAGTGGTTATCCACTTGATACAAGGCATACAGACCGGGAAATCACCGTGTACACTTCGCTACAGATAAAGGCAGCTCACCTGCACCACAGCTTCGGGATACAAGCACTTTATCCTTGAGAACGGCTCAGGCAGCAGACTTGCCATACCAATACCCTGAAGCCCCTGATCCCCGGTTCTGCTTCCCACCATTTAACCTGCCGTCAATTTGTGAGAGGCTAGGCCATGATCATTTCAATGGCCGGGGGTTCCATGGAAAACAAAAAAACTTTTTGCTCGATTTGCAGTGCATTCTGTGGTTTTGAGGCCACCGTCGAAAACAATCACATTATTGCATTTACACCCGACAAGAATCACATCATGAGCAAAGGCTTCAGCTGTAGCAAAGGCCGCCATTTTGCCGAACTGTTAACTTCTGAAAATCGTGTCATTCACTGCATGAAAAATACGCAGCATAAAAAGCAGCGAAAAACAGCTGCCTCATGGCAGGTTCTGGAAAAGGAACAGGCACTGGATGAAATTGCTGGCGAATTAAAAAACATCATTAACAAACATGGCCCCGAATCGGTAGCCATTTATTGCGGCAACGGCGTTACCTTCAAAGCCCTTACCATGCCGGCTGTTCACGCTTTCATGCGCGGCCTCGGTTCTCACCATATTTATTCATCCCTCACTATTGACCAGCCCGCCAAAATCATCAGTGCAGGCCGTCACGGCGTATGGGCCGGTGGTGGTCATACTTTTGAAAGTGCCAATGTACTGATGCTGATCGGCAACAATGTTTTTGTTTCCGGGCTTCATGGCCCCGGCAGCATCCCCGGGTGGCAACCGGGCGCATTGAAGGAAGCGCGCAAGCGCGGCCTGAAACTGATTGTTGTTGACCCACGGCTAACAGAAACCGCACAACAAGCCGACCTGCATCTGGCAATCAAACCCGGCACCGATGCGGTATTTTTAAGTGGCATGATCAACTACATTTTGCAAAACAATCTCGAAGACAAAAACTTTTGCGAGAAATTTACGGTCGGCCTTGATGCGCTTTCTGAAAAAGTCGCCCCCTATGATTTAAGCACGACGGCAAAAATTACCGGGCTTGACGAAGCGCTGATCAGGGAGGCCATAGCGCTGTTTGTAAAACAGCAGCGCGGTGGCGTCAGCAGTGGCACCGGCCCCGACATGTCACCGCATGGCAACCTTACCGAACACCTTATCTATAGCATTAACACGCTTTGCGGCCGTCATAACCGGGCTGGGGATAAAGTACCCGGCAATCTGTTAACACCGGATTTCCCGCCCATGGAAGCGGTTGTACCTTTTGACTTTTTACCTGCATCGTTAAATCTGGACATGAATAACAAGCGAAGCCGGGTACGAAACGGTAGACAGGTTTTCAATGAAATGCCGACTGCCACACTTGCGGAAGAAATACTCACACCCGGAGAAGGCCAGTTAAAAGCGTTAATGGTTATTGGTGGAAACCCGGCACTCTCTGTTCCCGACCAGGCGCAGATGCTGGAGGCCCTTGAAAATGTTGAACTGTGTGTTTGCATCGACGGCCGTGAAACCGAAACAGCAAGCCTTGCCGATTATTTTTTGCCAGCCACCTATGGTCTGGAAAAAACCGACATGACCGTCTTCAATGATTTCTTTTGGGGCAAACCTTTCCATCAGATAGCCTCGCCTGTTGTTGCAGCACCGGCTGATGCCACTGATGAACACCGTTACCTGATGGCACTGGCAAATCGGCTTGGCATCACCATGACCTATAACGATATTGAAATTGATACTGCAAACCCGCCTGCAGACATTGCGTTATTAACACGCATGTTCCCTGCCGGTATGACCAAAATTGACATGACGGATCTCGCCGCCCACGCCGGAGGCAAACTGTATTCGCAATATCTGGCACTGGATGTCATCCCGGCAATGGAAGGCATGGACGACAAACTGCGCTTTATGCCAGAAGGGGTTGCTGAAGAATTTGAGCAACTGGCGAGTTCGCTGCATGACGCTGTTGAAAGCCGTTATTTACTGATTTGTCGTCGTAACCCGCATGTCTATAATTCAATGTGCCACGAATTCCCGAGTGCGCCCAAAAACAACCCGGCCTGGCTGCATCCTGAAGACATTGCCAGCGAAGGTTTCAGCGATAGCGATGTTATCACTGTAAGATCTGCTCACGGAGAAATTCAGGCCACTGTCAAAGCAGACCACACCTTGAGGCGCGGGGTACTGGCATTAACACACGGCTTTGGAGGTAAAAGCGGGGGTGTATCGGTTAACCGCTTGCTCAACGCCCGTGAGACAACTGACAATTATGCCAAAATCCCGCAAATGAGTGCGGTGCCTGTACAGTTAACAAAGGCATGAGCACTACTGACAACGAACATTTCACACTCACTACCCGGCAGGTATTAACATGAAAATTGATGGCCCTTTTTACGCAAACATGGGTGCTGCTGCCGCAGAAGCAAAACGCCTTTCTGCAATGGGTTACGATGGCATCTATTCTCTCGAGGGAAGCTGGGATCCGTTTTTTCCGTTAGCTATCGCTTCCGAACACGCCCCTGAACTTGATATCGCCACCGGCATCGCTGTTGCCTTTCCGCGCAACCCTTCGCACATTGCCTATCAGGCCTGGGACCTGCAAACCTTCTCCAAAGGAAAATTCAGCCTTGGCATAGGTTCACAAATCAAGGCGCATATTGAAAAACGGTTCGGGCTGGAGTTTAACCCTGTTGCAGCGCGAATGAGGGAATACATTCTCGCTGTAAAGGCATTCTTTGATTGCTGGCAACATGGCACAAAGCTCGATTTCAAAGGCCAGTATTATCGCCATACCCTGATGACGCCCATGTTTAACCCCGGCCCTAATGATTTTGGCATCCCGCCCATCATGTTGGGAGCACTGGGTCCGAAAATGACAGAGGTGGCAGGCGAAGTCGCCGATGGCCTGATTGTACACCCCTTTAACAGCATGCCGTTTCTGGAAAACAAGGCACTGCCCGCTGTGAAATCCGGTCTGGCCAAATCAGGTCGCACACTCGATGACTTCACCCTGCAGGTAAATGCCATCATCATCACCGGTGAAACTGAAGAAGCCTATTTGGCGGCAGAAAACAGTGTAAAGGGTTTGCTGGGTTTCTACGCCTCCACCCCGG
>JAGRJA010000440.1 GCA_020443005.1 Pseudomonadales bacterium | reverse complement strand
CACTGATATCTGACACCATTGGAGATCGGTTAAGCATGACCTTCTTCAACGCCACTCTTTCTGCATTTTCAGGTAGCTCAAGCCGGGGGGTAAATACAAGTTTTCTGATTTCCTCAACAGAGCCATCAACCAGAACATTTGGGTCATGCATTAAATCAAAACAGATGACAGCATTGTTCTGACTCGGCAGAACCGCAAGCGGCATCATAATACTGCTATAAAGATGCTCGGGTTTTAGGCGAGATGAAACATGAAAGAAAGGTTTCATCGTAAACGGGTTTACAAAAGCCGAAACATTATTTTTCACGCGCAAGGAAAGCGCATAATCAAAAAATCTTGGCTGGCTCTTTTTAAGTAATCTTGCCAACTCAATGGTCGCCATTACATCGGACAAGGCATCGTGAGCTGATTCATGTAACAACCCATTTGCAGAAACCAGTGACTCCAATGTGAAACAGGGCCTGCCATCGGGCTTGTCCGGCCAGACTACGCCTTGAGGACGAATCGCTCTCGCCATCCGCATCACATCGATCAAATCCCAGCGACTGTTACCATTTTTCCATTCCCGCTCATAAACAGGAAAAAAATTTCGGTAAAAAATGTTGCGGGTGAAGTTGTCGTCAAACCGGATCGAATTATACCCGACCCCGCATGTACCCGGCCTTGAAAGACACTCATAAACCGTCTTGGCAAACACTGGCTCCGGAACACCTTTTTCCCGACACAGTTGTGGCGTAATACCCGTAATCAGGCAAGCCTCGGGCTCAGGCAAGGTATCTAAAGAAGGCTGGCAGTAAATATTAACCGGTTCACCAATAACATTGAGGTCCATATCTGTTCGCAGACCGGCGAACTGGGAAGCCCTGAACAAAGCCGGGTTACGCCCGAATGTTTCATAGTCATGCCAAAAAAAACTGCCCGAAGCCACAATCAATCCTTGTTGTTACAAAAAAACCGGAAAACACACCGACAAAAAAAAGCCCGGTATCACCGGGCTTCTTCTTGAACCACTTTTTGCAATTACTGCTCTGGCGTGAAAGTAATGGTTGCCTCGACACGACGGTTTGCCGCTCGACCTTCAGCTGTATTGTTACTCGCTGCAGGCTTTGAAGCACCGGCACCGGAAGTCGAGATAACGGCACCATCAGCCCCGTAACCCACCAATTTGCTTTTTACCGCCTCGGCACGACGCTCTGAAAGTGCATTGTTATAACTTTCAGCCCCCATGCTGTCAGTATGTCCTTCCAATACAGCGGTGCCATCATTATCACGGATAAAACTCGCTGCTTCCTGAAGATCTGCCTCATAACTTGGCTGGACTTTATCACTATCAAACTTGAACAAATAATGGCGCTCAATGGTCACCGGAGCAGCAGGCTCCTGCTTCACTACTGGAGCGACAGGTTCAGCGACCGGCTCGGGCATAACCACAGGCCTTGGCGCAGGCATCGGAGCAGGTGTTGCTTTGGCTGGCTCATTCCCACCGAAGTAATAATTCATGGAAAGTGTGCCGATACCATCGGTATCATCGTCATCAAAACTATAACCCAAACGCAAATCACCCCGTAATTCAATGTTATTGGTAACAAAACGGGAGAGCCCGAAACCGGCCTGCACTTCTTCTGAATTGTCATTTCCGTTCACACCCTGAACATCAAGGTTGAAATGCGCAACACCCATAATCAGGTGCCAACGCCAATCAGAACCCCATGAACGAATCAATGACAGGCCATAGGCCTCAAGCTCACCGTTTGGCTCCAGCTTGCCATTGTCTGAAGCATAGCTGCTTTCAATCGCCCAATTGTCATTGAACTGGTAACCCAGCTGAGCACCAAGTGTGCGTGTATTGGATGTATTTCGGTCGTTATCAAACTTGTAAAAACCCGTTGAACCGCCCACATAAAAACGACCGTCATCCGATGAGAAGGCACTACTTGCAGCGCCTGCAAAAGCCAAAGCACTGATTGCTATCGCCAGTTTTTTCATAATTCTCTCCTGTTTAACACCCAAAACCCGCTCAAATACAGTTTTGAGCGTCCTGAAAGCCGCTTTTATGCCGCTTCTTTATCTTGATGCGGATATTACCATAATAGATACAAAATTTATTGAATTTTAATCAACTGCTCTTCCGCTATCTTTTTACGCCATAATGCCGGGCCTGTTTGATGAATGGATTCACCTTCTACATCAACCGCAACTGTTACAGGCATATCCTTGACCTCAAACTCGTAGATAGCTTCCATGCCAAGCTCGGGGAAAGCAACAATTCTTGATGAGGTAATGGCTTTGGATACCAGGTAAGCGGCACCACCAACAGCCATCAAATAAACAGCCCTGTGCTTTTTAATCGCCTCGATTCCAGCCGGCCCTCTCTCTGCTTTACCAATCATTCCCATCAAACCGGTTTTATCGAGCACCATTTCTGTAAATTTATCCATGCGCGTTGAAGTTGTTGGGCCTGCAGGGCCAACCACCTCTTCCCTTACCGGGTCAACTGGCCCAACATAATAGATGAAACGGTCCCTGAGGTTTACGCCTTCGGGAAGCCCCTGCCCTGAATTGAACAGCTCTTGCATTTTCTTGTGTGCAGCATCCCTGCCGGTTAGCATCTTGCCCGATAAGAGAAGGGTATCGCCCACTTTCCATTCGGCAATTTGCTCGCGGGTCACTGTATCGAGATTGACATGCCTCACACCCTTGCTTGCCTCACGGGTAATTTCAGGCCAGTCGGACAAATCCGGTGGTGACTGGAAGGACGGACCACTGCCATCGAGTACGAAATGCGCATGACGGGTTGCAGCACAGTTCGGGATCATGCACACAGGCAATGAAGCAGCATGGGTCGGGTAATCCCTGATTTTTACATCGAGGACGGTTGTCAGGCCTCCCAAACCCTGCGCACCTATACCAAGTGCATTGACCGCATCCATAATTTCCAGACGCAACTCTTCTACCCGGTTCGCCGGCCCTCTTAAACGAAGCTCATGGATATCAATGGGTTCCATCAGGGACTCTTTCGCCAAAACCGCAGCCTTTTCTGCAGAGCCACCAATACCAATACCCAGCATGCCCGGGGGACACCACCCTGCACCCATTTGGGGTACGGTTTTCACAACCCAGTCGACAATACTCTCTGAAGGGTTCAGCATAACCATCTTGGTTTTGTTTTCAGATCCGCCACCTTTCGCAGCAAGCTGAACATCCACCTTGTCACCCTCAACAATCTCAAAATGGACAACCGCAGGCGTATTATCACCTGTGTTTTTTCTTGCACCTGCAGGGTCTGAAAGTATTGACTTTCTGAGCTTGTTATCGGGATGCGCATAAGCTCTTCTGACGCCTTCGTTCACCATATCCGTTACCGACATGCTTGCGTCCCACTGAACATTCATACCTACCTTCAAAAAAACCACAACAATCCCGGTATCCTGACAAATAGGTCGATGCCCTTCGGCACACATTCGCGAATTGATCAGAATTTGCGCCATGGCGTCTTTTGCTGCGACCGATTTT
>JAGRJA010000439.1 GCA_020443005.1 Pseudomonadales bacterium | reverse complement strand
CCCCGACCTACCGAGTTATTCATCAGATCTTCAATATCCTTGTCGGTAAGATGTCGGCCCAAATTGGTTGGAATAGCGCCCGGGTGGACGGCAAAAGCACGAACACCTTTTTCCTTCCATCGCTGATCCAGCTCGAAGGTGAAAAGCACATTGGCTGTTTTGGACTGACCATAAGCTTGCCATTTATTATAAGGTCTCTTTTCCCAATGCAAGTCATCAAGGTCGACTGAAGCGTGTTTGTGCCCTCCCGAACTGAGGTTGATCACGCGGGAAGGAGCGGCTGCCTGTAAATTCTTTTCCAGCAACAGGGTAAACAGAAAATGAGCAAGATGATTGACTCCGAATTGCTGTTCAAAACCATTTTCCAGTCGCGTAAACGGGGTCGCCATGACACCTGCATTATTGATCAGAAAATGAATACGAGGGAATTCAGCCGCAATTTTGGCAGCTGCTTTGCGAACGGAAGAAAGATCCTGCAAGTCAATTAATTGAGCGTGGATATTCGGGTTGGCCGTTTCGCTTTTCACATCTTCGACACAGGCCTTCAACCTCGTTTTATCACGGGCACAAAGCACAACCTGACAACCGGTACGCGCGAGAGAATATGCCGTTTCAAGACCCAGACCACTGGATGCCCCCGTGATAACGGCTGTTTTGCCACTAAGATCTACACCTTTGATCAGGTCCGTTGTTGTGGTGAGTGCTCCTGGTTTACTCATACTGACTTAATTACCTGTAGAATTTTTCTACTTTATGAAACAAGTGAGCGATTATAACCTACTGCAGCCACAGCAAAAAAAGCTTTTTGCCGGAAGCGCGTGGCACTAGAATATTCACCTGCCCGCCAATGAATGCAGCATACTGATTCTGCTTGCCAGACTTTCAAGCAGAGGCGCTTTTCACAAGGAATCACTCATGGCAAAAACAACTTCTGTTATTCTGTTTTTATTGGCCCTGATCAATGGGTGCGCCAGTCAGGGAATAATGATTCAGGCTCCCAGAGGATTTCACGCTGATAGCGCTTTTTCACTCGAAACTGCCAACCCCACAGAACAGCATCGACATCCCTGAATCAAACAGAACAGCACAAAGCAGTGCGCACACACAAACCCGGCCCGATTTCCGGGGATTGCCTGACCTGAGGATTCACCCCCAAAAATCAGGCGCCTGCGCGGAGCACACTTTTAGGCGCGGTGCGCAACCAATGTCTTTCATGGCGTTCAATATCGCCCAGAATCGCATCGAGTGTTCGACCGATACGGGTTGTATAATCGATGGCAGCCACTTTTGGCCAGGTTGAGCGCTCACCCTCCTGAAGGAAATACTGTATTTCCTCCTCTGAAATCGCCGAAATAATCTTGCGCGGGTTAAAGTAGCGAAAATTGGGGAATATATTGATATCACCCGTGTACTCCTGATCCACAAGCGCATGCACCGTATCCAGCACAAGATTGGTTCTGGCACCAAGGTGCATCTGTCGTTGCATGAAATCCAGACTTCCCCGAAGCATTTCCTTGCTGAGACTGCGACTGAATTTCATGATTGCGCCGCCGACGCCTTTTTGCAGGCTTGGATCACTCAGCAAAGGCAAAACCGCAGGGTTTACCTGACTGACAATAAAGTGATTAACGCCGTACATTCTCGACAGACGCTTTGCCGGTAAATCCTGTGAAAAAGAGCCATCCACCCAGCGTCTTGAAGGCAGATAAGGTACTTCTTCCCCGCTTTCATTTTTGGCATGTAACATCACTGGCGGAAAAACACCAGGCACCGCACAGGAAGCCATTACAGCAGAACGAATAGTGACATTAGGTGAAGCTATGTGATTCAACAGACGAGAGCTTTGATGTTTTTCTTCACCGGAAATGGAAATATTGATACTTCGCCCGGTTTTTTCATAAGCTTGCTGAAAGGTCAAATCAGGCACCACCCTGGCAATGCCCGTTGCCACTTCATCCAGCCCCATCAACTCCCCTTTGGAAAGTTTGAATTTGAATTTTCCTGCGCCCATCGAAATTCCGGCAAGCAAGGATCCATCGTTATACATCCCGAGTAATTCATCGCTTTTGTGGGTGCCTACAATCGCCGCAATAAAAGCACCGGCACTGGCCCCGGAAATCACATTGGGCAGCATTTTTTTCTCGAGAAGTACCTTGATCACACCCAGATGAAAATTACCCAGTGCACCACCACCGCTCAACATCAGGGCTGATCGACCATAACAATGGCTTGCTCGATGAAAGAATTCGAAGCGCCGGTCATAAGGGATGGTTTCAAGCAAAGGATTGGCAAGGTAGTTCAACGCATCACAAATCTCGTCGATATAATCCTCAATCAGTTTTTTTGTACCTGATTTGGCTCTGGTATAAAGAACAGGTTTACCCATGCCTCCCATGTTTCCGTGTACACCTTCATTGAGCGCAAACAGCAAGCCCTGATCATCATGATTGGCACGCAATTTTCTCAGGTTATCCAGTCTCGAACGGATCGAAAGATAATCAAACAGTTCGGATTCATCATTGCGACGCCACTTCCAGGCATCCGTGGTCTTGTCATGCTCAATGGCATGAGACAGCCATTCGTCATAGGTCTTGGAACCGAGCATCGCCTGCTCAAGTCGATGAAGCGATCGCCCTTTGGGCGTAAGTCGATCCATATCCATTGTGTAATAACTTTTCAATGCGGCCATAGCTGTCTCTCAAAAGGATAGATTCCCGACAACATCATAGAGACTACGGTTTTGAAAAGGCAACCTAATTGATTCAAATTATGAAAAAGTCACAAAATCTCATCAAAAGAACAGTCATCAGGGACGGTCTCACTCTCCTGATAGATAACGCTTTCTTTTCCGGGGCTTGAGCTTTTCAATATCAACCAGAACAAGGCCGTCCACACACCCTGAAAAGCCAGGGTCGACATTAAAACCAAAAATACAGACACCTTCAGGTTCACAAATCTCGGTGTACTGTTTATATAAAACAGGAACAACAACACCGCTTTCCTCAAGAAATGCTCTCAGCAACGAAAAGTCTTCTTTAAAATCCAGCCCCTTGAAAAGTTGGGCAGGTAAAACAGACTCATCCGGTACATAGGGGTTTATCGCCTCGGCACAAACCTGTTTTGATGAAAAATAGAGACTATAAAAACAAACAAGTGCGGCCTTGGTTTTTTCAGGGTAATCATTACTGATACTGACCGGTCCAAACAGATAACGAATTTCCGGCTTAGAACGAAGATAGGCTCCGATCCCCTGCCACAGATAATCCAGGCTTCTCATCCCCTGATATCGGAGTTGAACAAAACTTCTACCCAATTCCAGACCTGCGTTCAAATAAGCACGCATATTTTCGTTATATTTGAACAGAGTAGCGCTATAAAGCCCAGCTATACCTTTTTCATTCAGGATATTTCGAGTATCGCCTACACGGTAACTGCCTACAATCTCAAGTTCTGTATCATCCCACAATACAATATGCTCATAACTTGCATCATAGACATCTGTATCCCTTCTCAACCCCGTACCCTCACCAACAGCGCGGAAAGAGAGTTCCCGCAATCTTCCCAACTCGCGCATAACAGCGCTGTCGGAACAATAGCGATAAAGATAGATACTTTTGTGATCAACTGTTTCACCCAATAATTCACATTTTTTTATTTCAGCACGCAATAAATACCTGTCTTCTGGATGAGCCACAGCTTCCTGATCTTCAAAACATAACTTGCGATTATGCTGCAGTCGATACACATGCTTTCGAAAAAGCTTTGCCTTATGATCGAATTCACGACCGGCACTGGCATAATTCTGATAGGCAACAGGATTTCCGATACGGATATTTAGTGTCTGACTGGACTGCTTGAACATTTCATGAACCAACCAAAGCGACGAGCAAGGCCTGGCCAGAAATGAAAGCACATAGAAAAATACGGAATTTCTGCCATCGACAAACACAGGTAAAACAGGTGACCTTGTTCTGCTCGCAATTTTGACAAAGGAATTATTCCAGCGTCGATCTCGAATTCCCTGTGGGCCAAATCGTGAAACTTCACCCGCGGGGAAAATGATAACAGCACCTTCATTATGCAAATGTCCGTGAATCGCTTTCAGATTCTGCCGAACCGTGGCATTCCCAAGATTATCAACCGGCAATAAAAGATCATCGAGAGGCGACAAGGCTGAAAGCACTTCATTGGCAACAACCTTCACATCTTTCCTGACTTCTCCAACCAGTTTCAGCAAGGCCAACCCGTCAAGAGAACCGATAGGATGATTGGCAACAATCACAACTTTACCGGATATCGGGAT
>JAGRJA010000438.1 GCA_020443005.1 Pseudomonadales bacterium | reverse complement strand
CGCCAGCCATGATGCAAACCTGGACAATGCCCAGACCCATTCTCGAAGGCATCGGTGAACGCGGAGGCGCTGCGCAGGCTCTCGACCCGGATACCCCTTTGGGCGTGCTGGACAGAGTCGGTTTTGTCGGCATCTTGGCAACCAACTCGGAGCTTGAGTTTGATCATCCCCTGCGGGAAGGTGATGTGCTGCAATCGGAAATCACCCTGGAAAGCGTGTCAGAAAGAAAAAAAACAGGGCTGGGTCAAGGCTATTTTGTGACATGGGTGCAAAGTTATGTTGATCAGAACGGGCGAGATGTTGGAAGACAGAAGTTCCGTGTACTTAAATTTGATCCTTCAACGATTGGCCAATAGGGAGCATTACGATGACAATAGAAAACTTTGCAGATATGAACCGTCAATCGCTCGATGGCAAGAATATCAGGGTTGGTGATGCCGTCGCTCCGATGAACATCGATCTTACACATACCATCGTTGCCTCCACGGCGATTGCGTCGATGGATTTTATGCCCGTTCACCATGACAAGGATTATGCACTTGCCCAGTTTGCTCCCGATATCTTTCTGAATATTCTGTCGAGTAATGGTTTTGTATCCCGTTTCCTCACCGATTGGGCTGGGCCAGAAGCCTGGGTGAAAAAAATTGCTGTCAAGCTGGGGGTGCCCGCCGTTCCGCACCAAACCTTGCGTTTTACCGGAGAGGTGGTTGATAAAAGGGAAAGTGATGATGAGTGGATTATTGATGTGACGGTCAAGGCATCCAATGATTCAGGTGATCATGCAACCGGTACTGCCACGATCACCTTGCCCAAATAGCAAGGCAGGCCCTTATTCATGCAAGCCGGCGTGAATTTATCGTATAGTAACCGATAAATTGACGCCGGCTTTTTCAATGTTAAAAAACCCCTTGTACATGGGTGTACTGTTTATGGTACTGACAACCTTTGTTGCCAGTACGGCTGCCGCCATGTCCAAGCATATCGGGCAGATGGCATCTGTCGAACAGGTGGTTTTTTTTCAGTACCTTATCTGTTTTTTGCTGGTGGCACAGCTGGTGCGAAAACCCCGGCAATTGCAGGTTGGCCCGGATGATATCTTTGCGATGCTTGTCAGGGCACTGAGTGGGCTGGTTGCCTTTTACAGCTATTTTCTGGCTATTCGTTATATTCCTCTGGTGGAAGCCACATTGCTCCGTACCAGTTCGCCGCTTTTTATCCCCTTGCTGGGTTTCCTGTGGTTGCACACGCAAATTCGTTTGCAGCATTTTCTGTTTTTGTTGATGGGGCTGGCCGGTATTGTGATTATTCTCAATCCGGGTATTTCTGTGTTGAATGCGGGTCATCTGCTGGGGCTGGTTTCCGGGGTCACGGTCGCGCTGTCGGTCATTTCCACAAGAAAACTTGCCAACAGCTACAGGCCGCAGGTGATTCTTTTTTATCATTATCTGGTTTCCACCCTCGGCATGCTGCCCCTGGCGCTTTCCCATTGGCAGCCATTGCACGGCATGGTGTGGTTTTATTTGCTCTACATCGGTATTGCAGTGCATTTTTCGCTGTATTTTTATACGCGAGCATTGGGGCTCGCCTGTGCCAATTCTGTTGCGCCCATTATTTACCTTTCTGTTGTTTTTGCCGGTCTTTTTGATGCGTTAATCTGGCAATATACGCCGAGTCTTGTTGCCTTGAGTGGAATGTCGCTGGTTGTACTAGCCGGTATATTGGCAACCCGTTTTTCCGCAAAAAACCCCGTTTGAGGCAAGGGGTGGTTTTCGCTTTTTGGTGGTCATCGTCAGAGACAGGTTTGAAGCGGCGATTTCCTTGCGATGGGTTTGGGGTTCAGGTATGCGTTGTCTGTATACTGTCTGTTTAATGGGGAGATAAATTGTATGAGTGAGTCAAAGGATTTTACGGTTTCGCTGCAACTGCTGGAGAATTTTGTGTTCAAGGCAGATTTTGGCGAGTTTGGCTACATTATCACCGATGAGCCTGCACCACTGGGTAACGGGGAGGGGCCGAATCCGGCCAGACTGGTGGCGACCGGTGTGGCAAATTGCCTGGCGGCAAGCCTGTTATTTGCCCTGCAACGAAAGAAGCAAAGACCCAAAAGCCTCTCTGCAAAAGCGCAGGGCGAGCTTAAGAAGATAGACGGTTTCTGGCGAATTGCGCATATTGATGTTTCGCTGGATATCGATGTTGAAGAACTGGATAAAGCAATCCTGCAGCAATCGCTCGCTCTGTTTGAGGATTATTGTATTGTCACGCAAAGTATTCGAACAGGCTTCCCCGTCAATGTTTCTGTTACCGACCAGGCGGGCAACACCTTGCAATAAATCCTGTTTTTTTAGCTGAAAATCGATCAATGGATAGCCTGTGAACGAATGTTCTAATCCTCATGGCATGACGCAGGAAGCGGTTTTTTCCTGCCTCGCAACAAGTGAAGAGGGCTTGTCATCCGCTATGGTGTTGCAGATACAGGCCCGAAAGGGCAAAAACACTTTGCCCCTGGCACCCCCGAAACCGGCATGGCAACGCTTTTTCCTGCAGTTCCACAATGTACTTATCTACATTCTTTTGATCAGTGCAACCATCAGCGCCTTGCTGCAACACTACCTGGATTGCGGTGTCATTCTTGCGGTTGTTCTGGTAAATGCCATCGTCGGTTTTATTCAGGAGGGCAAGGCAGAAGATGCACTGAGAGCCATCATGACGATGACAGCCTCCCAGTGCACGGTGATTCGTGATGGCACCAAGTTGAGGCTGGACAGTGTTGAGCTGGTGCCGGGGGATATTGTATTGCTGGAAGCCGGTGACAGGGTGCCTGCCGATATACGCCTGTTTTTCACCAAGGATCTCAGGTGTGACGAGTCGACATTGACCGGGGAAGCCCAGCCCGTTGGCAAGCATACAGAAACAGTGGATGACAACACACTGCTGGCTGAACGGCAAAATATGGCTTATATGGGTACGATGGTGACCTATGGCCTGGCGAGAGGTGTTGTTACCCACACGGCGCTTGAAACCCAGATCGGCAAAATAAGCGAGCTTGTCAGAAAGGTTGAACTTGAACAAACCCCCCTGCAGCATCAGCTGGCCCGTTTTGCCCGTCAACTGACAGTCGCGATTATAGCGGTTTCCCTGCTCACCGTTGTGCTGGGTGTCTATTGGCATGACTATGCGGCCGGAGATATGTTCCAGGCAGCGGTCGGCATTGCCGTATCCGCAATACCCGAGGGCCTTCCTGCCATCGTCACCATAGCACTGGCCATCGGCGTTAGAAGAATGGCCGTTAATCGCGCTTTGGTTCGTCGACTTCCGGCTGTTGAAGTGCTCGGTTCCGTTGATGTGATTTGCTCGGATAAAACCGGTACCCTCACAGCCAATGCCATGACGGCCCGTGAAGTTTATACCGTTGAAACTGTTCATCGGGTGAGTGGTGAGGGATACAGGCCTGAAGGGACGATTGAGCCGGGTTCATCGTCAGAGGCCGGCACGGGTAAGCCCTTCGGCAGTTTTGACCATTGTTGCATCATCTCGATGTTATGTAACGAGGCGACCATTGAGGAAAAAGACGGGCAGTGGTTTGTGCATGGTGACCCGACCGAGGGTGCGCTTCTTGTGTTGGCAATGAAACAGGGCCTGCTCAGGCAGTCGCTGAACGAAGTGTGGCCCCGCATTGATGTTCTGCCTTTCGACAGTGAAAAGCGTTATATGGCTACACTCCACGAAAACCGGTGCGAAGGGCGGGTGTTGATGGTGAAAGGTGCACCAGAACGGTTGCTCGCTCATGCGACCCATCAATGGGGCGCCAACGGCCTTGAGCCGGTTCAGAAAGAGGCATGGGTAAAGGCCACAGATGAATTGGCCGTAAAGGGTATGCGTGTGATGGCGCTGGCCAGAAAGTCACTGCGCGAAACCTCGCAAGCGCTGGATCATGCAGTGATAGAAAGCGATCTGGTGATGGTAGGGCTGGTGGGCATTACCGATCCGCCACGAGCCGAGGCCATTGAAAGTATAAGGCAATGTCACCGAGCCGGTATCAGGGTGAAAATGATAACCGGTGACAACCCGGTGACAGCGGCGGCCATTGGCAAAGAGTTGAACCTTGATGTCAGCCGCGTTCTGACCGGGGCCGAGATCGACAACCTGGATGACAGGCAACTCGCCATGGCGGTTGAAGACACTGATATCTTTGCCCGCACCAGCCCTGCCAATAAATTGCAGTTGGTGAATGCACTTCAGCTCAACCGCCATGTTGTAGCAATGACCGGTGATGGCGTAAACGATGCACCGGCCCTGAAGAAAGCCAATATTGGTGTTGCCATGGGGCAGAAGGGTACCGATGCAGCAAAAGAAGCCTCTGACTTTGTCCTTACCGATGACAACTTCAGCACCATAGCCAAGGCTGTCTGTGAAGGCCGCACCGTCTACGACAATATTGTCAAGTCGATTGTTTTTATCCTGCCCACCAGCCTTGCCGAATCATTAGTGATAATGACGGCGATATTGTGCGGTTTTATGATGCCGATAACGCCGGCCCAGATTCTATGGATTAATATGGTGACAACCGTTACCCTCGCACTGGTTCTGGGTTTTGAAGGGCCAGAAAAAAATGTGATGTGCAGGCCGCCCAGAATTGCAGATAAAGGGCTTTTTTCACCGTTGCTTTTTGCCCGTATGTTGATGGTCGGTGGAATGGGTGCTGCTATTGTGTTCACCCTGTTCCATTATTATCGTAATGAGGGCTTTTCGGTAGAGTATAGCCGAACGATTGCAATCAACACGCTGGTGATGATTGAGATATTTTATTTGTTTAACTGCCGGTTTTTAACCCAGACGGTTTTTACACGCCATTTCATGCTTGGCTTCTTGCCGATGCTGGCAGCGGTATTGCTTGTACTTGTTCTGCAAATGGTTTTTACCTATATGCCCTTGTTCCAACAGCTCTTTGGTATTAAGGGTGTTTCGCTTCATGACTGGCTTGTTATCGTGATTTCTGCCATGCCGGTGTTGTTAGTGGTAGAGCTGGAAAAAGGCTTGCAAAGGCTTATGTCACAGGCTGGCGATGGATAGCCTCAAGGCTTGAGCAGGCAGATTCAGTGAATGACAATGAACAGGGTTAATATCAAATCGACAGAAAAGGCAGCACATGAAATATCGCAGCATCCGTTTGGAAATTGACCGGCATATTGCATTGATTACCCTCGATCGTCCCGATCAGCTGAATACTTTCAACCAGCTGCTTGCCGATGAATGGAACCACGCCTATCACTTGTGTGAAAACAATGACGACATCAGGGCAATTGTGGTTGCCGGCTCGGGTAAAGCCTTTTGTGCGGGTGCCGATATGAGTGAGGGTGAGACTACCTTTGATAGCAGGGAGGATATGAGCTTCAGCTCCTGCCCGGTCATTCCTGCATGGCGCTTGAGCAAGCCGGTAATCGGTGCGATTAATGGTCATGCAGTGGGCGTCGGTTTTGGTCTGGCCCTGCAGTTTGATTTTCGCTTTGTTGCCGATGAGGCAAAATACGGCCTGTTACAAGTGCGCCGTGGCGTATTGGCTGATGCCTGTTCGCACTGGTTGTTACCCCGTATGGTGGGTATTGAAAGGGCAATGGATATTATACTTACCGGAAAAACCATGAAAGGTGCCGAAGTGGCAGAAATCGGTTTGGCGAAAAAATCACTGCCCGCTGCACAGGTGCTTCCCGACGCGCTGGCTTTTGCTGAAGAGCTGGTTACCTTTTCGGCACCGGCTGTTTTGGCGATTACCAAGCAACTTGTCTGGCAATCCCTGGGCATGACGATAGCATCGTTTGAAAAACTGGAAACACAGGTTTTGCACCATACCATGGGCACGGCTGATGCGCTTGAAGGTGGTCTGGCGTATATGGAAAGACGACAAGCCCTCTGGCAGGGTAGCGTGAACCATGACTGGCCGGATATTTTGTCTAAACCACTCAAGGATTAAATACATGAAACCAACAGCACTGATAACCGGGGGAACCGGTGGCCTGGGTTTGGCGACAACGCGTTTTCTGGTGAGTCGTGGCTGGCAGGTTTTTGTGGCTGATTGCAATGAGCAGGCCATAAAAGCCCTGGCTGAAGAAAAGGGGATCATTCCGGTGATGATGGATGTGACTTCAACCAGCAGTGTTGAAGCGGCATTTCACCTGATCAGGCAACAGGTAGAAAAACTCGACGCCATTGTCAATTTTGCCGGTATCCT
>JAGRJA010000437.1 GCA_020443005.1 Pseudomonadales bacterium | reverse complement strand
GGCCCATACAGAAGACTGTTAACGTCCTTCTTATCGACACTGAGCTTCCGAGCGAGCGCGCTGGCCTTTTGCCCAGGGTTTTGAGTTAGCTCGGTAGTTAGCAGACCTTCTAAAGACATTTTCAGCACGCCCTATTTGACCTTAAATGTGAGATCTACCAACCCAAGCATTGTTTGGCCATCTTCGAAAAGCTTATCAAATACAGGTCTTATTCGGGCATTTAGCGATGACACATCTGACACTATTGCCTGATCACAAGGTTTCACCAAAACTTGTTTATCATTAGATTTGTCGTACATGAAACAGCCGTGGGTAAGCGTATTGTTGTCTCTATCCAGCCAGAACAGGAAGGGTGAAAGGGACAAAGCTTTACCGGAATTACTATCTGCAACAAATGCGACAATGCTACTAGCGCCAACATTTGACTCAAAAATCAATGGGTTTATAAACGGAGCCTGGTCATGCGCGACAATAAATCTTCCCTCATATCGATTGATCTCAAAAGGGTCAGGATTACAGGTATCGCAATATCCAAAAACCTTTCCTTCAAAGGCCGCGTGGAATACCCGAACTATAAATTCAATATGCTCCACCCAATTTACTGATCCAGCACTTAACTTATCGTGTTTATGGTCATTAAAATTATCGATTGCCAAATCAAGCTGGTCGCTGTAATGATCGAATAGCTGATTAAAACCCTTCGCAAATTGGGCCTCGGCGCCAAGTGCATTCAATGAGGTAGCTAACAAGGCCTTTAATGGACCCATGGATCTGTGCTGATAAGTCTTCAAGGCTTTACCCAGTTTCTGCTTAGCCGCTGCTTCGGAAGCAGCGATATAAGCCATCAGAGCAAGAACCATTTCGAATGCTTCCCTGCCTTTTCGAGCGGATTCATCATCATCACGCGCGCCTAGAAATGATTTAATGGCAATGGCAATGGGATAAGGCAATTGATGCAAAACATTGGCCAAACCAACCCAAACATCATTACTACTTCTTTTTCGCGTTAGTTTTATCTGATCCTGGGTTAACAAACAGACAGAGGAATTACTAGTTCCAAAATCCAAGCCGACATAGTAGTTTTTCTTTTCTGTACTTTGCGAATCCGCAGTCATGTCAATGTAAAATGGCCTACCCGAAACAGAGTTCTCTTCAACACCAAACTGCTTATTCTCTGCTTTATAAATGAACTTTGGCCTAACAGTGCCATCTTGGTGAATAATCAAAGATATGGTGACCTGACTGTCAAAATGCCGATTATCTCGAGTAGGCAATTGAAACTCTTCAACATTATATCTATCAACTTCCTGCTCATCTCCGGCACGACAAAAGTAATAATTGAGGTATGATTTGGGGGGCTTCTTCAGCTTTACTTTCCACTGAAGCTCATCGTCAAAGAAATGTTTTAAAGCCTGAGCCGACGGAATAATATCGCCCGGGTGGGCATCTTTCATATCCACTCTATCAGCAGAGGATTTATACCTGTATTCCGTTACGAGCTCCGACTCATCTGACTGCAGGTGCAATTTGATTGGGTTATAGGTGACGGCTACAAACTCACTTTCTTCGCTATAAAACCTTCTGGCACATTCAATGGCTAATCCGTTGGCAACAATTTCCTGAAACGAATGCGAAATTGGAACAGGTTCTGCTTCGTCGAGATATTCATTAAAATCTCTCATCAATAGACGCTCGAGCCACCTCAGATTAGCTGAACCTCCCGATATCAATGTAATAGTTATTCGTTTCCCTTTTAAATCTTCTGAAGCCCTATCTAAAACCTGGTGCACAACCTTCTGTAGGCCTGCCTCCCAAACACATCGAATAAAAATATCTCTTAGTTGGTGAGAATAGAATTCTGTTTCGTTAGTCTCATGATTTGAAAACGGATTCTTTGGGACTTCGACAAAAATCTTCTCGTATGAATCTCCGGTTAGCGTCCAATCTGATATCTGACTTACCAGTTTCACCTTATATTCCTCACAGCGTCTCTCCAAACGCCGGAGGTTTTCGATAAAGATTTGGCACGAGCTTTTTAATACAGAGAGCTCCTGATCCCCGGATAGCACCCTTTGATATTGCTTCAGATATGTATCGGCTTCTTTTTTTCCTGGCCCGTCAAGATCCCTTTTAATAAGGTACTTGGCAATTTCAGCGTTTACAAAAAAGCCTCCGATAGGAACCGAATCAGCTGATAGCGGTTTCGATGCCTTTCCGCTGATACTAACATCGCCCTCGTTGGTGGACTCAATAACACAGGCATCAAACGTGCCGCCGCCGAAGTCAACAATAAAGGCAACTTGCTTTGCCTTATCTTGAAGATTGGGAAGCCTTAATCCATACCGATAATATTGATATACTGCAAATGGCTCAGGTAGAAAATCGATTTCTTCATAACGATCGAGTATTCGTCTCAAATTTGCTCGATAGTTATTTATCCATTGTTTGGAATATCCCTCTATTTGAAAGCTCAATGGTTCAGCAACAATTATTTTCGCTGGGTGTTTGTAATTTGTATCCTCTGACCTAGGATAGAGTTTTTCAGGATGGGCGAGCAAAGTATCAATATAATCTTTACTGAG
>JAGRJA010000436.1 GCA_020443005.1 Pseudomonadales bacterium | reverse complement strand
TTACAACTACAACCACAATCAGCAATGATGTCCCACCCAGATAAAATGGGATATTCGCTGTGATCACCAGAAACTGAGGCAGAAGACAAACACCTGCCATATAAATCGATCCAATCATCGTCAGCTTTGTCAACACATTATCAATATACTTGGCCGTATGCTCTCCTGGACGAATACCGGGTAAGAAAGCACCGGATTTTTTTAAATTATCAGCCACTTCATTCGGGTTGTAGATGATCGCAGTGTAGAAAAAGCAAAAGAAGATAATCAAAACCGAAAATATCAACACATTGAGTGGCTGACCAGGGCCAATCCACAACGCAATATCCTGGAACAATTCAGCACTTGCAGAGTCCGACTGACCGAACCATTGCGCGATTGAGGCGGGAAACAGCAAAATACTGCTGGCAAAGATCGCCGGTATCACACCAGCCATATTAACCTTCAGCGGCAGATGGGTTGACTGCTGAGGCTGTGACACACCTCCTCTCTGCTGCCTTCTCGCATAATTCACAGTTATTCTGCGTTGCCCCCTTTCCACAAAAACGACAAGTGCGACAATCGCAACAGCCAATACAGCTATTCCAAGCAGGAGGAGAATATGTATCTCACCTTGCCTTGCCTGCTCAAAAGATTGGCCAATTGCACCAGGTATCCCCGCAACAATACCGGCAAAAATCAACATGGATATCCCGTTGCCGATCCCTCGCTCTGTGACTTGCTCTCCGAGCCACATCATGAATATCGCACCGGTTATCAGTGAAATCCAAGCCGGCACCATAACACCGAGCCCACCTGCATAAAACATCCCTTGACCAGACAAACTTGCCACCATTCCAGCTGATTGGACCAATGCAAGCAAAACGGTTAAATATCGGGTGTATTGATTGATTTTTCTCCGTCCGGATTCACCCTCTTTTTTTAACTGCTCCAATGTTGGCACGACCGCACTCAAAAGCTGAACTATAATTGAGGCCGATATATACGGCATCACTCCCAGTGCAAGCACTGACATACGCTCCAATGCACCACCGGTAAACATATTGGCCAAACCCAGAATAGTGCCTTCGTTTCGATTAAACATATCGAGTACACTTTCCGGATTAATACCCGGAACCGGTATATGTGTGCCGACACGATAGACAATCATTGCCATAAACAGAAAACGAAGGCGAGCCCAAAGCTCGCCTAATCCTTTTCCGTTATTTCCCAGCATCGCACCAGGGTTAGCCATAGAGTTAGCCTTTTTTATTCCGTTATACTTCCACCAGCAGACTCGATGGCAACCTTCGCACCTTTAGTGACTCTCAAGCCCTGAACCGTGAATGCTCGCAAAACCTCACCTGAACTCATGATTTTTGCGCGTAGTATTTTATGACCCAAAACCCCGGCACTTTTAAGTGTTTCAAGTGTCACCAAATCCCCTTCAACCTTGTTCATTTCAGAAAGCCGTACTTCTGCAGTAACAAAACCGACTCTGGATTTAAAGCCATATTTTGGAAGCCGTTTTTGCAGGGGCATTTGACCCCCTTCGAAACCAGGCTTGACAGTCCCCCCTGAACGGGATTTAAGACCTTTATGTCCACGCCCACCAGTTTTGCCCAAACCACTTCCTATACCTCGCCCGACACGCTTGGATCGATGCTTATGCCCAGGCGCGGGACTCAAATTATTTAATTGCATCAAACTTCCTCCACACGCAACAGGTAAGCTACTTTATTGATCATACCTCTGACCGAAGGTGTATCCTCCACCTCAACGGTATGACGCATCTTACGCAAACCTAGACCCTTGATACATGCCTGATGATTTTTGAGCCTGCCAGCAGTACTCTTTATTTGCGTAACACGAATTTTTTTTGGGTTAT
This sequence comes from Pseudomonadales bacterium, assembly GCA_020443005.1. Lineage (GTDB taxonomy): Bacteria > Pseudomonadota > Gammaproteobacteria > Pseudomonadales > UBA7239 > JAGRJA01. The sequence continues at coordinate 2,729 of JAGRJA010000436.1, read as the reverse complement.
TCATAACGCCGCCCTGAAAACTTAATCGTTAACCTAAAATTTCTTCAACTGACTTGCCGCGTTTTGCAGCTATTTCTTCTGGAGAGCGCATATCTCTCAGCCCTTTAAATGTCGCTCTAACAACATTGACCGGGTTAGTAGAACCGTAACATTTTGCCAATACATTTTGCACACCGGCAATTTCAAGCACCGCACGCATTGCACCGCCAGCAATAACACCCGTACCCTCAGAAGCAGGCTGCATATAAATTTTTGACGCACCATGGTTTGCTTTTACCGGGTACTGAATAGTGTTCCCATTCAGATCAACATCGATCATATTTCGACGAGCTGCCTCCATAGCTTTTTGTATAGCCACAGGAACTTCGCGCGCTTTACCACGACCAAAACCTACACGCCCTTTACCGTCACCCACAACGGTAAGTGCTGTAAAGGCAAAAATGCGACCACCTTTAACAACCTTTGCTACCCGATTAACCTGAACAAGCTTTTCGATCAAGCCTTCGGTATTGTCTTTGTCATTCTGTTCAGAAATTGCCATAACTCATTCTATCTCTATTAAAATTCAAGACCTGCTTCTCGTGCAGCATCTGCAAGGGCTTTAACACGACCATGATACTTAAAACCGCTTCTATCAAAAGCTACCTTTGTAACTCCTAATAATTTTGCACGCTCAGCAATCATTTCACCCACGCATTTTGCCGCTTCAGAATTTCCCGTCTTCCCTTCACGAAGGGATTTATCCAAAGTAGATGCACTCGCAATTACTGTGCCACCATCAGGGGCAATTATTTGAGCATATATATGACGCGGCGTTCTATGAACACACAAACGATGTGCACATAATTCACGAATCTTCACTCTGGCTCGACGCGCACGCCTTGCCCTTGCATTCTTTTTTAAGCTCATAAATTTTTCACCTGCCACTATTTTTTCTTGGCTTCTTTACGACGCACATATTCATCCGCATATCTTACACCTTTACCTTTATAGGGCTCGGGGGGACGGAATGCCCTGATCTCTGCTGCAACCTGACCAAGCAACTGTTTATCTGCACTGGACAACACCACCTCTGTTTGTGTCGGCGTATCAACGGCGACACCAGACGGCAAAACATAGTCTACCGGATGGGAAAAACCAAGCGTAAGATTAAGCGTGTTTCCGCTTGCTTTTGCACGATAACCAACACCTACCAGCTGCAGTCGTTTTTCAAATCCTACACTTGCGCCAACAACCATATTATTGACAAGTGCACGAGTGGTTCCCGCCATGGCCCCAGAACTTTTACTACCGTCTTTGGGTTCAAAAAGGATTGAGTCGCCATCCTTCCTGATAGATACAGAAGAATGAACTGCCATGTTAAGAGCGCCTTTAGTGCCTTTTACCGAAATTTCATCCGCACTTACACTGACATCAACACCCGCTGGAATAACTACTGGACTACTTGATACTCTAGACATAACTCGCTACTCATCAAAAAACTGTGCAAAGAATCTCACCACCTACGCCCAAGGTCCGTGCAGCTCGATCTGTCATAACACCTTGACTGGTTGAAACAATCGCCACACCCAATCCACCTCGAACCTTGGCAAGCTGATCCGAACCCTTGTACTGGCGCAATCCTGGCCGACTAATACGCCTGATTTCCTCTATTACCGGTTTATTCCCAAAATATTTCAGGCTTATATTTAGCACGGACTTGCCATTGTTTTCTGCAACGGTAAAGTCTGTGATATAGCCTTCCTGCCTGAGAACCTCCGCGACAGAAACCTTAAGTTTTGAGCTTGGCAATGATATGCTAGCCTTTTCAGCCATTTGCCCATTTCTGATTCTGGTCAACATATCCGCTAGCGGGTCTTGCATTGTCATAAATATTTACTCCTTACCAACTAGCCTTAACTAAACCAGGTATATCGCCACGCATACCATACTCCCGAATTTTTGTACGAGCCAAACCGAACTTTCTGTAAACACCATGAGGCCTGCCGGTTAATCGACAACGATTCTGCATTCGGATGGGGCTCGCGTTTCGAGGGAGCTTCTGCAGTTTTATTTGCGCCTCCCACTTCTCCTCATCTGAAGCAGTAACACTGCTAATCACAGACTTGAGTTCGGCTCGCTTTGCCGCATATTTCGCGACCATCTTTGCGCGCTTAACTTCACGATTTACCATTGATTTCTTAGCCATCAATAAAGCCCTTTTTATCCTTTAAGTGGAAAATGGAATGCTCTCAACAGAGCTCTGCCTTGATCATCATTTTGAGCTGTTGTTGATATAGCAATATCCAACCCACGCAATTTGTCAATTTTGTCATAATCGATTTCGGGAAAAATAATCTGCTCATTGATTCCCATTGAGAAATTGCCACGACCATCAAATTGTTTTGGACTTATACCCCTAAAGTCCCTGATCCTTGGAATGGCTACCGAAACCAACCTTTCCAGGAACTCATACATCTTGTCCTTGCGGAGAGTAACCTTGCAGCCCACGGGCCAACCCTCCCGCACTTTAAATCCTGCAATGGACTTCCGGGCAAGTGTTACAACTGCTTTCTGACCACTAATTAACTCAAGGTCTTTAACGGCACTTTCCAAAACTTTTTTATCTGCAAGAGCCTCGCCCACACCCATATTCAAGGTGATTTTTGTAATGCGCGGAACTTGCATTACATTCTCACAACCAAGCTCCTCTTTTAGCTTAGGCAATATCTCTTTGTCATACATCTCTT
>JAGRJA010000435.1 GCA_020443005.1 Pseudomonadales bacterium | reverse complement strand
CGTTTAACCTGTCAACCATGCACAACAAAACGATGCACAACGGCCTGTCGGCATTATCATCAACCACTATCAGGAAACAGCTATGACGCCCGAAGAGAAAAAAGCTTTTGAAGAAAAGCTCTATTCATGGGTCGGCAAGGAAATTGCTCCGCCGACACCCGGTCTCGATGATGTAAACGAAGCCATGATTCGTCACTGGTGCGAAGTCATGGGTGATACCAACCCCGTCTATACCGACAAGGCCTTTGCTGAAAAATCTGCCAAAGGCGGCCTGATCGCCCCCCCTACCATGTTGCAAGCCTGGAGCATGGAAGGTTACCCGATGGCCTTTGCCGATGACAAAGACCCTTCCGAACAGGATGGCCAGCGCCAGTTGCACGCTTTCCTCAGCGAGAACGGTTACAGTGCGGTGCTGGGTACCAACAGCGACCAGGAGTATTTCCGCGATCTGAAACCCGGTGACAAAATCACTGCTCACACGATTATCGACAAGATTTCCGAAGAAAAAGCCACTGCAATGGGCAATGGCTATTTCATCGAAACCCGTACCACCTTCACCGATCAGAACGGCGAAACAGTGGGCACCATGCAGTTCCGTGTGTTGAAGTTCAAACCCGCTCAAGCACAGGCACCGGTAACAGAAGGCACCGATAATGCACCCAAACCACCCACCCGCATCCGTTCTGTCCGTGGCCACGACAACAGCTGGTGGTGGGATCAGGTCGAGAAACACAACACATTGCCCATCCAGCGTTGCAAGGGTTGCCAGACTCTCAGGCACCCTCCCCGGCCTTTCTGCGGAGAATGCCAGAGCAACGAGTGGGATTTTATTGCATCAACAATGGAAGGCGAGGTTTTCAGTTTCATTGAGCTGCATTACCCGGAAATACCCGGTTACCAATACCCGTTGATCTGTGCCGTTATCACGCTGGATGAAGGCACGCGCATTGTCTCCAACATTATCGACTGCAAACCCGAAGATGTGGCTATTGGCAAGCGTGTCAAGGGTGAAATCATGGTGGTCGATGAAGACAACACCATTCCTCAATTCCGTCTGGTTTAAGGAGCAACATAATGAATACTGAAACTCTGAAATTCGGTGCAGTGAATGTTGGCGACCAGCTCCCTGAACTGCCCGTGGATATCAATGTCAGCTTTGTTGTTGCAGGTGCTATTGCGTCCCGCGACTTCACGCCGGTACACCATAACAAGGGTGCAGCCAATGCTTCCGGCCTCGGCAATGTTTTCCCTAACATCCTCACCGACAACGGTCTGGTTGGTCGTTTTATCACCGATTGGGCCGGCCCGGAAAGCACACTTAAACGCGTGAACATCAAACTCGGTGCTCCGGTTCAGCCCGGCGAAGTATTGAAGATAACCGGAGAAGTCGTTGCCAAGGAAGACGCAACCGGCATCGTAGACATCAAGGTGGTTGGCAAGGGCGCCTGGGGTATGCACCTCGACGGTATCGCTCGCGTCCAACTACCTAACCAAGGGGAATAATCATGGCTACAGTTGCAAATTTTAAAGACAAGGCTGCCATCGTTGGTGTTGGCACCACAGAATTTTCCAAAAACTCAGGTCGATCGGAATTATCACTTGCCTGTGAAGCTGTGCTCGATGCGCTCAAGGATGCCGGCATCAAGCCCTCCGAAGTCGATGGCATGTGTACCTTCACCATGGACACCAACGACGAGATTGAAGTGGCTCGCGCCATTGGATGTGGCGACCTTTCCTTCTATTCTCGCGTACCCCACGGTGGAGGAGCGCCTACCGGCACCATTCATCAGGCAGTAATGGCCATCGCTACCGGCGCCGCCGAAGTGGTTGTTTGTTACCGCGCGCTGAATGGCCGTTCCGGTCATCGTTTCTCTTCAGGCGTTTCCGGCGATATCGTCACCGGTGACATGATCCACTATGGCTGGTACCTGCCTTATGGCCTGATTACCCCCGCCTCGTGGGTTGCCATGTATCACCGTCGTTATGAACACCTTTATGGCGACACCAAGGATGCACTGGCTGAAATTGCCATGGCCACCCGCGATTACGCCGTAACCAACCCGCGGGCTTTTTTCCACAATCGTCCGATGACCCGCGAAGACTACGATAACGGTAAAGCAATTGCCTTGCCCTTCGGTTTGTTTGATTGCTGCCAGGAATCGGACGGTGGCTGTGCCGTTGTGCTCGTGTCACCGGAGAAAGCCAAACAGCTCAACAATGAGCCTGTCATGGTCAAAGGTGTTGGCATGTGTGCCGAAAAGAACATGGAAGCCATGACCAGTTTCTATCACGAAGAAATTGCCGCCATAAAATCGATGGACATCGCGGCTCAGCAAGCCTATGCACAATCCGGCCTGACACCCGATGATATTGATGCTGCCATTATTTACGATGCTTTCACGGCTATCGTCATGTGGCAACTCGAAAGCTGGGGACTGGCTGAACCGGGCAAATCTGCCGAGTTTGTTCTCAGCGGCGCACTCCGCCCTGACGGCCGACTCCCCACCAATACACATGGTGGCCAGCTGAGTGAAGCCTACATTCACGGCATGAATGGTGTTAACGAAGGTGTGAGGCTGGTTCGTGGCACCTCCAATAACCAGCCTAAGAAAACCATCAACACAGTGCTGGTCACTTCGGGCGTTGGCATCCCCACTGGCGGCATGTTGCTCGGTAAACTGGAAGAGTAAGTCACATTACACTACCCTGAAAAAAGCCGGCTTTTGCCGGTTTTTTTCTTTTTGCCAAGCATTTTTTATCCGCATGTGAGGCAGCTCACACCCAAAAATCCGGGTTAGGCAAGCAAGACACACTGGCAAATTGTATGGATGGAAATTCCATGCGAAGATACGAGGTATGTTTGAAGAATTTCTGTTATCCAAAGGCATGGTCGGCACCTTCGCAATTGCAGCAGGCGGGAATTTTCTGCGTTACTGTCTGTTCGCCAGCCTGGGATACCTGTTGTTTTACATCATCATGAAACAACGCTGGCAGCACATGAAAGTACAATCTGCCGCACCGGGCAGAAAACAGCTCCTGCGGGAATTCCTGCTTTCGGTAATGGCCTTTTGTATATTTGGACTGGAAGCCATCATTGTTTTTCATCCGGCGATTTTGCCATACACGCAGTTCTATTTCGATATACATCAGCACAGCATGGCCTGGCTGGGGTGCAGCATCCTGCTCATGATCGTAATTCACGATGCCTACTTTTACTGGATGCATCGTTTATTGCATAGTCGCCTGCTCTATAGAACCACACATGCTACTCACCACACTTTCAACAACCCCTCTCCGTGGGCAGGCTATGCTTTCCACCCAATTGAGGCCATATTTGAAGGTGGCATCATTTTTGTTTTTGCCTTTGATTTTCCTGTTCACCCGCTTGCACTGTTTGTGTTTGTTTTGTGGAGCAGTTTTTTTGTGGTCGGCGGGCATCTGGGTTATGAGGTTTACCCAAAATGGCTCACCAACAGCAAGGTGGGTTTTTATCTCAATACAAGCACCAACCATAACATGCATCACAAATATTACAGGGGTAATTACGCGCTCTATTTTCGCTGGTGGGATATCGGGTTCAATACCACGCACAAGGAATACTATAAAACACTTGAGGAGATTCAGCAGCGCACTGCCTCAATGAAACAAAACCCGCAATCTGCGGCTCTCAATCCCTAACACCCTAACCTGACGCAGGCACTCTGCATGAAAATGTTATTCCTCGGTATTTTTCTGGCAAACCTGTTACTCGCATTAGCCGGCTATTTCATTTTACCGGATACCATTGCCAGCCATTTTGGCAGTGGCGGCTACCCGAATGGCTGGTCATCCAAGACTTTTTTTATCGGCCTTATGATTACAGTGGTTTATTTACCGATGTTTCTGCTGGTGTTTTTTTCCGAAAAACTGATCACAAGCACTCCGAAAAAATGGCTCAACCTTCCCTATAAGGATTACTGGTTAAAGGAAGAAAATATTCCCTTATTGCTCGAAAAATGGCGCGCTGTCATGTTCGAGTTTGGTGTAGCCCTCTTCAGCTTTCATTTCATCACACTCGGTTTTGTCATAGAAGCCAATATGCAACCAGACCCCCGATTAAACGAAGGACTGTTTTTTCCGGTCTTTATCGCTTTCATGGTTTACATTGCGATCTGGCTGTACCGTTTAATTAAAACCTTCAAACCGCCACAACATGTGGTTTGACGATCTGTTTACAGGAGAACCCAATGGCTCGAATCCGAATTCCCGAAGGCGAAGGCCCCGAACAGCTTCGCGTATACGGCATGCAACCTGAACTTGGCCGGGCATTGGCCAATGTTTCAGGAAAAATTTACGGGAAAATCAACTTGTCACCCCGTATAAGGGAAGCAGCTCGTATGCGTATTGCGCAATTAAACCGCTGTGAACTCTGCCTCGGTTATCGCTTCCCTGAACTGGCCGAACACGGCATCGATGAAACATTCTATGCTGAAGTAGAAAACTGGCAGAACAGCACCCTTTTCAATGATCGTGAAAAACAGGCCATTGATTACGCCGACAAGTTTGTACGAAACGATACTGCGCTTGACGACGATTACTTCAAGCAAATGCATGCACTTTTCAGCGACGAGGAAATTTTTGAATTGAGCTGTATTATCGCCGGCATTATGGCAAATGGTCGCATCATGCATGTGCTCAAGGTTGATCAAAGTTGTGGTCTCAGTTTTGACTGACGCAAATTTTCAATTCGTGGTCGTCCGCTTCCTTAACAATGGAAAAACCCTGCTATGAAAACCCTGTCTGCCTCATGCCTCTGCGGCACCGTCAAAATGACCCTTGACGATGACTTTGACTACGCAGGTTACTGTCATTGCAAGGAGTGCCAAAAAATTTCAGGCTCAGCCTTTGCTGCATTTGGCGGCATTAATAAAAACAAGCTGCAAATTATTGAAGGCGGGCAAACCATTGGCTATTACTACAAAAGTGAAAAATCACGCTGCGCATTCTGTTCGGTTTGTGGCAGCAGCCTGTTCACTGAAAAAACCCATTGGGATATCACCAATTTACGATTAGGCCTACTGGATAACACGCCTTCAAAAACACCTGATTTTCACATTTATATGGCATCAGCCGCACCCTGGCATCATTTTGAAGACAGGCTGCCAAAATTCGATAAATTACCTGAATGACAGCCTGGGTAAATAGGCTCAGGCAGCACATCCCGTTAATAAAAAGGAGGAGAATATTGCATGCACTACACGCATCCACTTTATGAAGTGTTTCCACCTCGGCAAGCCGATGCCATCCAGTTATATTCGATGAATACTCCGAACGGCATCAAGGTGGCAAGTGCACTGGAAGAAATGGGACTCGCCTATGAACCCCACCTGATCAACATTCTCAAAGGGGATCAACACACACCGGCATTTGCAGCACTTAACCCGAACGGAAAAATTCCGGCGATTATCGACCCCAACGGGTCAGAGGATGAAGCTGTTACGCTGATGGAGTCCTGTGCGATCCTCCTGTATCTGGCAGAAAAGTCCGGCAAATTCATGCCTGACGATAACGAAGGTAAACGCCTCTGTCAGCAATGGCTGTTCTTCCAGGCTGCACACATCGGCCCGATGTTCGGGCAATTCGGGCACTTCTACAAATTTGCCACTGAAACCTGTGACCACCCCTACCCGGTAAACCGTTACACACAGGAGTGCAAACGCCTGCTGGGGGTTCTCGACAAGCAACTGGAACAGCGTGTGTTTATGCTGGGCAGTGACTACAGCATCGTCGACATGAGCATCTACCCATGGGTCAATACACTGGTCGGCTTCTATGAAGCGCGTGATCACATTGGTTTTGATGATTACCCCGCTGTTGAACGCTGGCTGCAAAAATGCATCGCACGCCCCGCATCTATCAAAGCCCAAACCGTTTGCGCCCTGAGTCATTGAAGCGCATTACAAAAACTTGCTTTCTGTTTTCGGCAAACTCATTATGCAAGGTGTAGTGAAGGTATAGTGTATTTACCCTATTGATTACCTCTCAATTTCTCGTGTTTTCAGGAAAACCGTCATGAACCAACAAAACGAAATCGAAGCCGCTGTATTTCGCCGCTTGCTTGAACACCTTGACTCACGCAAGGACGCTCAAAATATCGACCTGATGAACCTGGCCGGTTTTTGCCGAAACTGCTTATCGAAATGGTATGTGGCTGCCGCTGAAGAACGCGGTGAACAAATCGACTACGAAGCCGCCCGTGAAATTGTTTACGGCATGCCTTACAACGAGTGGAAAAAACTTTATCAGAAAGAAGCCACGCCCGAGCAACTGGCCTCTTTTGAAAAACAGCAGCATTGACACTCTCTGTTATTCGTCATTCAGGTGTTTTTATTAACGACACACGCCTTTAAGGCCGATCAACAACTGTTATCACAAGGTTCTTACGCATGACCACCGTGGAATGCTCTATCGCAATCATCATTCTTGCTCTGCTTGGAATTGAAATT
>JAGRJA010000434.1 GCA_020443005.1 Pseudomonadales bacterium | reverse complement strand
TGCTGATAACAGTATTCTTTTTGTGTCTCCTCATCGTGATATTGCACTCAACCAGTTGATTGAAGCCAACGCGCGCGATATTGAAGCGCGTCTTGAGCTGGTCGACTGTGAAATGGATGAAAAGCGATTGCCGTTGGTTGAGGTTTGCCCGCAAGTGCTTCGTGATGAAAAAGTCCGTCGTGAAAAACAGGCTCTGTTGCAGCGTGAACAGGCCGGGCACGACAGGGCCGGGAAGGAGTGTGAAAATGATGCGGCCACTGTGCAGAAAAATGAAGAAAGTTACGATCTTTGCGCAATGGGTGATGAAGACGATAGCAAGGATACCGGCTCTTCGGCGCATGAAAAAAACATCAGGGCAGCTTCAGCCTGAAGGCAGAGGTCTGAAAGCGGCAGCGCGGGTCTGACCTGCACCGAGGTAATGTGGATAAAATTCTTAATCGCCGTTTGCAGGCATTTTCCCGGGATGGGCGGCACGCCGGTCTTGGCGGTATCAGGCGTGGTATCGAAAAGGAAAGCCTGCGTATCACGCCCGATGGCAAGCTGGCTCAAACGCCGCACCCTTCGGCACTGGGTTCAGCCTTGACCCATCCCTTTATCACAACCGATTTTTCCGAAGCCCTGCTGGAATTTATCACCCCGCCTTGTGATTCGATCCATGCTGCATTGGGCTGGCTGGAAGATATCCATCGCTTTACCTGTCAACAGTTGCATAACCAGGGTGAATTGCTCTGGGCGGCCAGTATGCCCTGCATTCTGGGTAATGATGCAGACATTCCTGTCGGGCAGTATGGCAGCTCCAATGTTGCGCAAATGAAAACCATCTATCGGGTTGGTCTGGGGCATCGATATGGCCGTTTGATGCAAACCATTTCCGGTATTCACTATAACTTTTCATTGCCGGAAATGTTCTGGCAGGCCTATGCCGAAGTTGAGGGTTATGCGTCGTCCCTGCCTTTGCAGGATTTCATCACAGCACGCTACTTTGACCTGATACGAAACTTTCGTCGCCATGTCTGGTTGCTGATTTATCTTTTCGGTGCTGCGCCTGCCGTTTGCCCGACTTTTGTCAGGGGGCGCGAACATCATTTACAACGGCTCGAACCGGGCAGCCTTTATTTGCCCTATGCGACATCGCTGCGCATGGGGAACCTGGGTTACCAGAGTTCAGCGCAAAGCGAGCTGGTGATTGATTACAATAACCTCAACGGTTATGTGCAAACCCTGTTAAAGGGCCTGATGACACCGCACCCGCCTTATGAGGCCATTGGTCTGAAGGGAGAAGAAGGCTGGCGACAGCTCAGTACCAGCATTTTGCAGATAGAGAACGAATTCTACAGCACGATTCGTCCCAAGCGGGTAACCGAAAGCGGGGAAACGCCGATTCATGCACTGCATCAGCGAGGTGTTGAATACATCGAAGTGCGTTGTGTGGATGTAAACCCTTTTCAGCCCCTGGGCATTGATAGCGAACAGGCTCACTTTATTGAAGTATTTTTGCTGCACTGCCTTTTTTCGGACAGCCCTTCAACGGATGCAGACGAATATTGTGCGCTTTACGGCAACCAGCACGCCGTAGTTGATCGCGGTCGCGACCCGTCGTTAAAGCTATTTTGTCATGGCGGTTTTCATGCGCTGCGCGACTGGGGGAGCAAGTTGATTGAAGAAATGTTGCCTGTAGCCCGGTTGCTGGACGAAGCGATGGCTTGCGATACTTATTCTCGCGCGGTGGTCAATCAGCGGGATGTGATTGCCGGAAACCGGCTTGCGCCAGCCGCCGAAATGCTGGAAAAAATGCAAAAACAAAACATCAGTTTCTACCAGCTTGCAAGAAGCCAGTCAGATCAGCATCACGCCTACTTTCAGGGTGAGCTGCCTGCTGATCGCCGTGAGCAGTTCGAGGCAGTTGCCCGCCAATCCCGTCTCGATCAGCAAACCAGGGAGCAGCAGGACAAAGAAAGTTTTGAAGCCTATTTGCAGGATTATTATCGGCAATACAGTGCCTTGCTTCAATGATTGATATTGATAATCATTCTTGTTAAAAGGTAAAATAAAAGACTGAATTTTTCCGGGGGCTTATTGGCCCGTTTGAGAGTCCCATGTCTTTGATCTTGCCCCAGTGTCGATTCATCCCGATAAACAGTGTGTTGGCGGTTTTGCTTTTATTGGTCGCTTTGTCGCCGATTGCTTTTTGCGGCACCCGGCAATCCTTGCCTGAAAAGCAGGTAATCCGCGAAGACGATACCCGTGTGGCACTGTCAAACAGTCATGCCTTCTCCCAGCCAGTAGCCAGTTTGTCGATGAGTGAACGGCTGGACTTCAGCGTGGGTAACAGTTTCTTTCGCAACCCCTGGGTGATGGCGCCGTCTTCAACAACGGCCCGAGATGGTCTTGGCCCGCTGTTTAATACCAATGGTTGCCAGAACTGTCATATCAAGGATGGCAGGGGGCATTTGCCTGAGGCGTCTGACGAAAATGCGGTGTCTTTATTATTGCGCCTGAGTGTGCCGGCTTTGGAAGGGCAGGAGCAGCTATTGCGGGAGCAGGGCGTTGTGGCCGAGCCAAACTACGGTGACCAGTTACAGGATTTTGCCATTCCCGGCGTGGCCGCAGAAGGGCAGATAAAGGTTGATTACCGTGAAATACCGTTTCAGTTTCACGATGGCGAAACAGTTTCTCTTCGTGAACCGGTCATTTCGATTGAGCAACCAGGGTATGGTGAACTGCACAAGAATGTCATGATATCGGCCCGTATTGCACCACCCATGATTGGTCTGGGTTTGCTGGCAGCTGTGCCTGACCAGGCCTTGCTGGTCATGGAGGATAGCGAAGACAGCGACCGGGATGGTATTTCAGGTAGAGTGAATCGTGTATGGGATAAACAGAAGTCGGCAACTGTGGTTGGCCGTTTTGGCTGGAAGTCGGGTCAACCGACCTTGCGCCAGCAAAATGCGGCGGCATTTCTGGGTGATCTGGGTATTACATCCTCCCTGTTTCCCGAGCAAAACTGTACAGCGTCGCAAATTGCGTGCAGGCAAAGTGTTGCCGGTGGCACACCGGAATTGTCGGAAAATATCCTGGATAAAGTCACTTTTTATACCCACCACCTTGCTGTACCGGCAAGGCGCGGCGAAACCGATGTACAGGTAATGGCCGGTGAACAACTGTTTCTTGATGCCGGCTGTGTTGCTTGCCACAAGCCATCATTGCAGACAGCTGATTCACCTTTTCCCTCACTGGCTTTTCGGCTTATAGCCCCCTACACCGATTTATTGTTACACGACATGGGAGAGGGGCTGGCAGATCACCGCCCCGAGTTTGCAGCCAGTGGCAGTGAATGGCGCACCCCACCCTTGTGGGGAATTGGTCTGACCCGAGAGGTCAGTGGACGGGAAAGCTATTTGCATGATGGTCGGGCCCGAACACTGATGGAAGCGATTCTCTGGCATGGTGGAGAAGCAGCGAATGCGCGTGGTCGGGTTGAAAAAATGTCCCGGCAGCAGCGCGATGCCTTGCTGATGTTCCTGAGGAGTCTATAATTAATCGCCCAAACCTTACCGAGTATGCCTGCATGAAGCGATTGGCCAGCGTTATCCTGTTCGTTCTGTTGTCTGCCTGTGCGAAACCTGAGCCGGAGCAGCAGCTCATTAACGACATGGCTTACAAGGTGATTATCCCTGCCCACGATGCCTTTCTGTCGTCTGCCAAAAACCTGACACGCCGTAGCCAGCAGCTCTGTGAAAATCCGCAGAGTGCACAGGTTCTGGAAGAAACCCGTTCCGCCTGGTTGCAGGCCATGCTCGACTGGCAAGTGCTGAAAATGATTAATTTTGGCCCGGTGACAAATGACAACATGGCCTGGAAAATACAATTCTGGCCCGACAAAAAAAACCTGGTGCGCAGCAAGGCCGAAGCACTGCTGTCTTCCGATCAGGTATTGACGCTTGAAACGATGGAAGCGCAAAGCGTCACCATTCAGGGGCTGACCGCTATCGAATATCTGTTGTTTGATGAGCAAGGCGCTGTCAAATTGTCAGGGACAACGGATAAAGCCGAGGCCCGTCGTTGCCAGCTGCTGTTTGTCACTGCTCGCCATACCGAAAAAGTCGCTAACGGGCTTCATCACGCCTGGGTCAAGGAGGGCTATGTAAAAACCTTCCTCTCTCCCGGAGAAAAAAACCCGGTTTATACCGACCCTGCGCAGTTGATGGGGCAGTTATTGGGGGCGCTGGTTGCCAACCTGGAACAGGTGAAAAAATACAATCTCGAATCGCCGATGGGGCTTGGCGGCACAAAAGCCAAGGCCAACCCCTACCTGAATGAAGCCTGGCGCAGCCGTTATTCAAAAGAATTGCTGATTGCACGCATCAACGGTCTGCATGACCTCTATCGCGGCGGTCAGGGCTATGGCTTTGATGATTATCTTCGTGCCAAACCGGGGCATAAAGAGCTCAACGACTCGCTGGATGCGCACTTTCTGAAGGCGGTTTCTGCTCTGGAAAGTCTGGACAAGCCACTGTTTGACGAAGTGCAGGGGCACTCCGACACATTACAGCGTGTATTGGTTGAAATTTCGGCGCTGTTATCAGAAACGCGTTACGGTGTTACCCAGGCAGCCGGTGTGACACTGGGCTTTAACGCCAACGACGGAGACTGAACTTTGCTCAGCCGGCGAAAATTTCTGCGCCACACGCTGCCCGGTTTGCCCTTGCTGCTTGCTGCACCATCCTTGTTGTCGACCAGTGCAAAGCTGTTAATGGCAGCAGAAGCACCGACCAGTCTCAATACCACCTGTTTTGCAAGGGGGTTGTGGTTGCTGAGTGCCAGCGACAATCCGTCAGGCCAGCACTTTATTACAGCAACATCGATGGTGTCAGACGAATTTTTCGCTTTCCCCGTGGCGCAAAGGGCGCACGACAGTTGTATCAGTCGCTGTGGCCATGTCCTTTTTTCCGCCAGAAGGCCAGGTACAGAGAGCTACTTGCTGGAATTTTCCAGCGAAAAACCGGCATTGCGTTCGTTTTATGCCAAAGCAGACAGGCACTTCTACGGCCATGGCTGTTTTTCAGCTGATGGCCAACTGCTTTACATGACCGAAAATGATTTCAGAAATGATCGCGGCCTTGTCGGTGTTTATCGGGTCTCGACCCTCGAAAAAGAAGCCGAGTTTGAAACCGCGGGCATCGGGCCTCACCAGCTCAAGTGGTTGCCGGATGGCAAAACACTGGTGGTAGCCAATGGCGGTATCCTCACCCGACCCGCCAGTGGTCGTAAAAAACTTAATCTCGATTCCCTGCAATCCTCACTGGTTTATCTCGATGCAAGCACCGGAAAAATAAAGCAGCAGGTTGTTTGCGAGCGACGAGGTATGAGTTTGCGTCACCTGGATGTGTCCAGAGACGGAAAGGTTTTTGTCTCGACGCAGTATCAGCTGCAGGAAGAAAGCGAGAAACCGGAGCTGTTCTTCTGGCATCAGCCCGGGCAAAGTGGGCTCGGCCAATTCGATGCAGAAGCCTGGCAGTGGTCCTTGCACCATGGCTATATTGCCAGCGTTGCCGTGAACGATTCCGCTGACAAGGTCATGCTGACCTCGCCGCGCGGCAATCTGGCATCACTGTGGGACATTCATACAAAAAAACTGATCACCACCCTGGATATCACAGATGTTGCCGGTGTTGTTTACAACAGCGATAGCGCTGCCTTCGTGCTAAGTAGTGGCATGGGGAAGATGTATTCCTATCAGCCCGATAGCCACAAAATGTCAGTGCTCACGACAATGAACGACTTTCTCTGGGATAATCATCTTTCCATTGCGCGATTTTCGTGATGCCCGTTATTTGTAACCGGATATTATGACGATGACAAAGCAGATGAAACGACGACAGTTCCTTCAATTAACAGCAGCAGCGCTGGTTGCGCCGCAATTTCTGGTTGCCTGCAGTCACGATAACCATGATGAGAAAATTCATTATGAAATTCACGCATTTGATTATGAACTCAATGCAGGCGAGGCAGCGCTGGAGCTGTTGAACAACCGGTTTACGCCGGGGCTTGCCTATAACGGGCAGTTTCCGGCACCGGTGATTCGCGCCGTTCAGGGCAAGCGTTTGCGCATTCGTTTCACGAACCATCTTTCGCAACCCTCAACCATTCACTGGCACGGTATTCGTAACGATAACGCAATGGATGGCGTGCCCTGGTTAACGCAAAAACCGGTGATGCCTGGTGAAACCTTTGTTTATGATTTTGTCTGCCCCGATGCTGGTACTTTCTGGTACCACCCGCATATTCACAGCATTGAACAAATGAGCAAGGGTATGGTGGGTGCATTGATTGTCGATGAGCCTGAAGTACCTGCGTTTGATCAAGAACTGATTCTTTCACTGAAAGACTGGCGTCTCGATGAAAACGGGCAGTTCCTGCCCTTGTCGATTCCGCGCGAAGCTTTTCGTGCAGGCACATTGGGTACGGTGAACACCGTGAACGGCAAGGTTGCGCCGGAATACACGCTGCCTGCCGGCAGCAGTGTGCGTGTGCGGCTACTCAATCTCGATAATACCCGCGCTTATAATATCGCCTTTAAATCTGACCGACAGCCAATTATCGCCAATGTTATCGCTATTGACGGCAGCCCGGTTGCCGAGCCCTGGCCGCTGGATGCGCATGCAATTGGTGCAGGTCAGCGGCTGGATGTTGCGCTTCTACTGCCTGATGAACAAGAAGTGAAGATTACTGTTGCCGATCGCAAGGGCCGTTTTCATGTGCCGCTTTGTCATATTCACACGGCAGTCGCTGATCAACAATCGAAAGGGCTTATGCCTGTTTTACCAGCCAATCCGGTGAAAAAACCCGATCTCGAAAATGCTGAAAAAATGCGTTTTGTGTTTGAATGGCAGGGCGCCTTGTCACCCACGCTTGCAAACGGTGAGTTGCAGCACGACTTTTGGCTGATCAACCGTCGCGGTTGGGAAGGTATGAGCGAAGGTAATATACCTGAACCATTGGCTGTCATGCGCCGTGGTAAAAGCTATATTGTTGAGTTGAAAAACAATACACCGCATCAGCACCCGATACACATGCACGGGGAAATTTTTACTGTGCTCGATTCCGACAAGAAAGCCCTGCGTGTTCATCAGGCGGATACCGTGCTACTCGATAAATATGAAACCGTGCATATTGCACTTGTCGCCGATAACCCCGGCAGGTGGATGTTTCACTGCCATGTGATTGAACACATGAAAACCGGTTTAATGGGTTATATTACGATTGCCTAGGATGATTGATTTACTAAAGAGGAAAATAGCATGGGTTTGATTGACGGTTTAATGGGTAATGCTTCCGAAGTGGATGTGGCAGACATTCAGCAGGAGTTCGCGCCAATTCTGGCAGAAGGTGAAACAGTGCAACTGGCTTACAAGGAAATTCGCGATCTTTACCTCTTCACCAATCGCCGATTGATACTGGTCGACAAACAGGGTGTTACCAGCAAGCGCACTAACTACCTTTCCATTCCCTACAAATCTATCTCCCATTTTTCTGTTGAAACCAACGGTCATTTTGATCTCGATGCCGAGCTGAAAATCTGGCTGGCCAATCTCGCCGAGCCGATCACGCGTGATCTCAAAAAAGGCAAGGATGTTGTTGCAATTCAAAAAACACTGGCGACCTATATTGTTTAAATCGGGGTCGTTTAAATAGGGTCAGAGTAATAATGGTTTATCGATGCTCCGTAAGTCACTTTAAGAAATTTTCAATATGCGTATGAAGGTTTAAAACCTTTTGATTTTCAACTCGGAGAAATGGGGCTATATGGCTAACAAGCGCATGTTGGCGGACTGGTTTTCCGTGCGCTCCAAACCATCCGCAAATGCGGGCGTTAGAGCTACACTGAGCAAATATACAGTATACGCTTGCAGCAGGGAATAAAAGCGGACATAATGTCCCGAAATATACCTAGATGGGATTCCGCATATGCAACAGCCCGATACACTAAACTTGCTTCGCAGCGCAAGAGCAAGGTATACAAAGAAACAACTAGCTGAAATTCTTGAAGTTGATGTAAGGACCGTCAGACGCTGGGAAGTTCGAGAAAACGAGCCTCCCGCTTATCTCTCTGATGCAATCAGACAAAGAATCCTTCCATTGGTAAACGATGTTGCCAATGACAGTGTAGCCTTTAGATTTATTGATCTGTTTGCGGGTGTTGGCGGGATACGCCTTGGTTTTGAGGCGCATGGTGGCCAATGTGTTCTTACCAGTGAGTGGAACAAATTCTCACAACAAACTTATCTGGCCAACTTCCCGGAAACATCCAGCCATACATTCGTCGGTGATATTACACAAGTTGATGAAAGCGATGTACCCGACCATGAAGTCCTGTTGGCCGGGTTTCCCTGTCAACCTTTCAGCATAGCCGGTGTATCGAAGAAAAATGCTTTGGGTAGACCTCATGGCTTTGAGTGTACGACCCAGGGAACACTCTTTTTTGATGTCGCAAGAATAATCGCAAAAAAAAGGCCAAAGGCATTTTTACTGGAGAACGTTAAAAATCTGCTTTCTCACGACAAAGGAAATACTTTCAAGGTTATCCTGCAAACCCTTCGGGATGAGCTTGGCTACGAGGTTCACTATAAGGTAATTGATGGCCAACATTTTGTACCGCAACACCGCGAACGAATTTTGATCGTTGGATTTGATGGTAAAACAGATTTTTCATGGGATGACCTGAAACTTCCTGCCAAAGGCTCCGTAAGACTTTCTTCTATTCTCCATCCTCAGAATGGTAGCGAAGTCGAAGAGGAGCCGTACACAACCGGAGAAAATGCCAAAGTAAATAGCAAATACACGTTAACCCCCAAACTTTGGAAATATCTACAGGAGTATGCGGAAAAGCATCGAAAAGCCGGGAACGGGTTTGGTTTTGGGCTTGTAGATGGCGATGCTATAGCGAGAATGTTGCCACCAAGATACTACAAAGATGGCTCTGAAATACTTGTAGATCAAGGAAGCAGAAAGCGACCGCGCCGGTTAACGCCACGAGAGTGTGCGAGGTTAATGGGATTTCCAGACACTTTCAAAATCCCCGTCAGTGATACGCAAGCTTACAGGCAATTTGGTAACAGTGTGGTTATGCCTGTTATCAAAGAGGTGGCGAGAATAGTGGTTCCTCATATTCAAATATTGTGTGATGAAGAGCGTGAAAATATAAAACAATTATCATTATTTTCAGGAGCCTCGCATGACCACTAAGGGATGGACGAGACAACAGTTGCTTATTGCGTTTGGTCTTTATTGTCAGATGCCGTTTGGGAAAATGCATTCGCGCAACCCTGAAATAGTTAAATATGCAGAGCTAATAAACAGAACACCTTCTGCATTAGCAATGAAATTGACCAACATTGCTAGCCTTGACCCTGCAATAATTTCTACAGGCCGAAAGGGACTTTCTGGGGCTTCTTCTGCGGATAAGAAAATGTGGGAAGAAATGCAAAAAAATTGGGAAACCTTCGCCCTTGAATCAGACTCCGCAATGATCAAGATTACAAAAAGTGAAGATCGGAATGACACTTCCGAACCTGATGAAAAAGATGAAGATGATCACACAGGTTTCGACAAGGAAATTAAAACTAAAGTACGCATAGGGCAGAGTTTTTTTAGGCGCTCTGTATTAAGTGCATATAACTACAAATGCTGCATAACTGGTCTTTCTCTGCCAAAGCTGTTGGTTGCTAGTCATATTATCCCTTGGCGTTCAGATCCATCAAATAGACTAAATCCAAGAAATGGATTATCACTCTCTGTGCTGCATGATAAGGCTTTTGATCTTGGTATTATCACTATAAATAATGACATGACAATTCGAGTGTCAAATGTTAGAGATTCTAAGAGCGATCAGTTCTATCAGTCTGCTATTAAAAGCTATGATAAAAAGCCAATTGCTTCACCAGAAAAGTTTGCGCCGCTTCAGGAGTTTCTCGCCTATCATAGGGATAACATTTTTCAAGGGTAGCTTATGAATATATTGCTGGATTATCTATACCGGGATGCTGGTAATAATAAATTATGGGGAAATGTTATCTTCTCAAACCACTTAAATATTGAGTTGGCCACATTACACGAGGACGTGAAAAATGCACTGATTGATGGCGAGTTCTTTGTTGCTGAGGATGTTTTTCTTCCATCCTTGCGTTTCGATTTCCCTGATAATGATTTGGATCATGGATGGCATGAATATTTTTCTGTCAAAGGAACATCAGAGCTATCTAACGATAGTTTGAATAGAGATATTAGCGAGTTTATTAACGGATTGACTTTGTCGAAGATGAGGAATTGCTATTGAAGTTTCTGAAGACACCTACCTTGATGAAATGATAGAGAAGTTCTCCGGACGATTTCCAACGACCAGAGAATTTTCTGCTTATGCCAGAAAAACGCTCCCTGATATTCACCCTC
>JAGRJA010000433.1 GCA_020443005.1 Pseudomonadales bacterium | reverse complement strand
GCTGCTGATCTCGGTGTCTCGGTAAGAAATATCGGTAGAACCCTGGAGACCATGCTTGGCGAGAGGGAGGTGACCACTTTCATTGATCGAGGCGAAGAATATGATGTTATTCTGGAAGGCGATGAAAATACTTTTCAAAGCAAACAGGATTTGCAGAATATTTTCGTGCGTTCAGAACGCAGTGGCGAACTGATTCCACTTTCCAATCTTGTCCGGGTTGAAGAAACCGCCGCTTCCAATAACCTGATTCGCTTCAACAGGGTTCGTTCTTTCACCTTAAGCGCTGGCCTGAAAGAAGATTTTTCTTTGGGAGAGGCAATCGACTACCTGAATACGGTGGTAAAAACAGAATTACCAGGGCATGCGCGTGTAGGTTATAAGGGGGTAACACTTGAGTTCGTCAACGCCGGTTCTTCCATTGTTTTTGTGTTTGGGGTGGCATTGTTGATTGCCTATCTCGTACTGGCTGCTCAATTCGAAAGTTTTATACACCCGTTTATTGTCTTGCTTACTGTTCCCTTTGCCTTGCTGGGGGCGTTGATGGGCTTGCAATATGCCGGTTTTACCCTGAATGTGTACAGCCAGATCGGTATTGTAATGCTGATAGGTCTCGCAGCGAAAAACGGAATACTGATTGTCGAGTTCGCCAACCAGTTGAGGGACAGGGGAGAGGATTTTATCACTGCTATTGTGAATGCCTCGGCGCAGCGACTGCGTCCGATTATGATGACAGCCATTACCACTGCCGTAGGGGCGATCCCGCTTATTCTGGCCTCCGAACCTGGTGCCAAAAGTCGCATGGTGATCGGTGTTGTGGTGTTTTCCGGTGTCATACTTTCAACAGTGTTAACACTCTTTGTTGTTCCTGCTTTCTATACCTTGCTTGCCCGGGGTACGGCCTCTCCGGGGGCAACGGCAGAGCAGCTTTCCAGAGAGTTGCAGCAGGAACCTTTCCACCGTACCCAATAAGCTTATCTGGAATTCTTTTGGTAAATCCGTTATTTTGCCGGACTTCTTTCTCTACGAGACCGTGCAGGTTATGGCGCAACGATCCGATTTTGACGACATTCGACCCTATCACGATGATGAAGTTGCAACTGTGCTTCAGCGGGTGCTCTGCGATGATGAGTTTGCTGCGGCAATGGCCCGTTTTCGTTTTCCGCAATTCGCCCGTTTTTGCCCCTGGCTCATAAAGCCCCTGTTGCGCTTTTTTCTGAAGAGACGCCTTGCAAAAGTCGCTAGCGTCGCTGCCTTTCAGGATGTGATTGAAGGTTATATGTCTCATATGATTGCCACGACCACTGACGGGTTGAGCAGCAGCGGTCTCGACAAGTTGCAAAGAGACAAGGCTTACCTTTTTCTGAGTAATCATCGCGATATTGCCATGGACCCGGCGTTTGTGAATTTCGTGCTCTATCACCAGAAAATGCAAACGGTGCGTATTGCCATTGGCGATAATCTTTTGACCAAACCCTTTGCTTCAGATCTGATGCGTCTGAATAAAAGTTTTTTGGTCAGGCGTGGAGACATGCCTCCACGCAAATTGTTTGCAGCGTGAAAACAGTTGTCCGCCTATATTCATTTCTCGTTGACAGAGGAAAACGCCAATGTCTGGATGGCTCACCGGGAGGGGCGCGCAAAGGACGGTAATGACAAGACCGAGCCGGCAATAATCAAGATGTTGGCAATGAGCAAACCGAAAAACCAGGCTTTTGCAGACTTTATTCGCGAATTG
>JAGRJA010000037.1 GCA_020443005.1 Pseudomonadales bacterium | reverse complement strand
GTGCGGTTTTTTCTGTATTTTTTCCAAGAGAGGCCTGAAGGAAGCGGGTCGTATTTTAAGGTGTGGGGTGTTTATTACTGACAGGTCTTGATTGTGGGTCTTGTAGTCAACTGCATGAATTTATTCAGAATAGCGGGATGATGATTATGTTTGAACTTAACAGGCGCTTTGCGCCAGCGGTTTTGTTTGCGGTGGGTGTGGCCTTTGGACTACAGGCGCAGGCAAAAGTCAGCCCTGAAGAGGCAGCAAGAATTGGTACAGAACTTACACCGATGGGTGCGAACCCGGCAGGTAATGAAATAGGTACGATTCCGCCCTATAGCGGTGAAATTCTGGGGGTGCCCGATTGGGTTGAGTATAAGGGAAGTGGCACTTTTTATCCCGATCCCTACCCCGGTGAAGAGGCCCTGTTTGAAATTAACGCAGGCAACTATCAGGACTTTACCGACAATCTTACCGATGGACAGATCGCCCTTTTTAAAGCCTATCCCTCTTTCAAAATGCCTGTTTACCTGACGAAACGCGATACCCGCTACAGCGACTGGATTCACGAGCAGGTCAGGATTAATGCGGTAAATGCAGAATTGGTGGAAGGTGGTAATGGTGTCAGAAATGCTTTCGGTGCAGTGCCGTTTCCTGTTCCGGCCAACGGTCAGGAACTTATCTGGAATCATGTTTATTCACCCAACCCGGTTTTTTCTTCCGGTCAGTCTCTTGGTGCGACCGTTTATGAAAATGGCAGTATCTCAACACTCAAAAGGTTTGAAGAGCGATATTTCCAGATATTTGACAGCAATATTGCTCGTGCCGATTATGATGATATCGCCGCTTTTGCGATGTCGACGGTAACAGAGCCTGCACGTGACAAAGGCAAGATTGTTCTGATACACGAGTATTCTGATTTGACGACTACGCCGAGAAATGCCTGGCAGTATGTACCCGGTTCGCGTCGGGTGCGTCGGGCGCCGACCATTGCCTATGACTTTCCCGATGGCCCCGGTGGGCTGAGAACGGTTGATGATGCCTTGTTGTATAACGGTGCAACAGATCTGTACACCTGGAAAATGGAGCCGATGCGAGAGCTCTTTGTTCCCTATAATAACAATGCTCTCGACGACCCTTCAGTCAGTTATGAAACGCTGTTAACCAGGTACCATATCAACCCCGAGTATATGCGCTATGAATTGCGACGCTGTCGGGTTGTTGTTGCCGAGCTGAAAGAGGGCAAGCGCCACCTTTACCACAAGCGCCGGTTTTATCTGGACGAAGACAGTTGGGGTGGTGTGCTTGCAGATGCCTATGATGGCAATGGGCGTTTATGGCGAACTAATATGCGTACCTATGTCAATCTTTACGATATGCCTGGCATGGGCCCCCGTGTCGAGATGTACCACGATTTACAAATGAGAGCCTATCTTGTCTATGGTCTTGTGAATGAAGAGAGTGGCCCGCCGCGCCTTGATGCTGAATGGTCTTCTGCTTTCTTCACACCGGCTAATTTGAGGAAGCTGGGTTCCCGCTAGGCTTTTTGGCTATGACTTCAGACAAATCATGGGGCCGCATTGCAGGGTGCGGCCCCGTTTTTTTGCCTGGACAAAGTGAATTTATTGGCGTTGATGCAGGGCGCTGGCGAAAGCGCAGCGCTTGTAAGTGATGAGCCGCCGAAAAATACGCTTCACTTTTCAGAACAGGTATGTAAAATACTTATTTTAATCGATTGAGGTGAGGAAATGACAACTTTATACGAACGGTTGGGTGGAGAAGCGGCAGTGGATGCTGCAGTTGATATTTTTTATAAAAAGGTGCTTGCCGATGAGCGGATCAATAGCTTTTTTGAAAACCTTGATATGGCGGCACAAGCCAATAAACAAAAGGCTTTTTTGACCATGGTGTTTGGCGGTCCGAACAATTATAGCGGAAGGGATATGAGAGCAGGTCATGCGCATCTTGCGCTGACGGAGGAGCACTTTAACGCTGTGGTTGAGTTGCTTGCAGCAACGCTGAAAGAGTTAGGTGTCTCTGATGCCGATATTGGCGAAGTTGCCGGTATCGCGAACAGCGTAAAAGATGATGTGTTGAACCGTTAGGTTTTTGTTGCGCGGATAAAGGCTCCTTCGAGGGGCCTTTTTTGTCAAGGAAGCCCGGTTTACCGCCAGGCAAAGTAAAAACAAGGGCTTGTCGAGAGGAATAACGGGGTTTGTGATGCCGGCAGATAAAAATACGGAAATAACAAAAAATATACTTCCGGGAGAAAGGCTTGGAAAAATAATGGCAGCCATTATTCCAGAGCGGATTGGTCACGGCCCACTGTATTTTTTTGTAACAACATTTACGGCGTTCCTGTGTCTTTTTACCGTGGTTTACACCAGCCATTGGTTTCTACCGCTAAATTCTCCGATTTTTATTGTTGCCTCCATGGGTGCAGCGGCTGTGGTGATGTACGCTGCTCCAGGAAGCCCGATGGCGAAGGAGTGGGCTTTCGTAACCGGTAATTTGTCGGCAGCGGTTGTGGGTGTCAGTTGTTTCAGATTAATGGGTGATAGCGCGTTTACGGGGCCAGTGGCGGTTGCCAGTGCTATTGGTGTCATGCATCTTTTGCGTTGCCAGCATCCACCCGGGGGGGCAACAGCGCTATTTGCCGTGATAGGAGGTAGCGAGATACATGCAATGGGCTATCACTATGTGCTTGCGCCGGTAGCACTGAATGTGGGTGTTTTCCTTGTTTTTGTGCTTTTGCATCGGAAATTTTTGAGCTGGCATGCAGCCCGATCCATTGAGCAGGATGCGTTGCGCAATTTGCTGGAAAAAGCGGTTAGACGCCCCCTGATTTCCACTGCAGAATTGCCCGTGGCTGAATCGACCCGTATCGATGATGAAGATATAGATTATGCCCTTGCAGTGACGGGCACCTATCTGGATATTGGTCGTGAGCAGATAAAAAACCTGCTTGAATCGGTTTTGAAACGCAGGTCTTTGCGTAACAGTTTTGAATTGCATTGTGCAGAAATCATGCGCAATGACAAACCGCTTGTTGCCTATGGCGACAGTTTGCTCGATGCCTGGTTGCTGATGAAAAAGCACGATTGTGATTTTCTGGTTGTTGTTGATCGAGGTGGTTTTGTAGAAGGTGTGTTGCGTTTGCAACATCTGGTCGAAAGTATTCGGGAAATCAAGGGCATTCCGATTTCCGCCCCGGCAGCATCATTACGATTTGACCGCCGTGGCAAGGAATTTGATCGTTGGCTGAAAGTCGCTTTGGCGCCAACCGGGAATGTAATGACCGACAAGCCGGAAGTTGTCGGTCAGTTAATGGAGCAAGGGTTGCAGGCAAGTTCAACTGACATCGTGGCCGATTTGCTGCGCACTCACCCGAATGATAATAAAGAGATCACCATGCCTATCGCTGTTGTGGCTGATGAAGGCCGGTACAAAGGTTATATTGACCTGAGGCACCTGCTGGGTTGAAAAATTCGTGTAAAACACGGGTGCAGTAACAGCCCGGGTGTAGTGCAAGCAGCGGAAATCCGTGCATTCAATGTACCAGGTGTTCCGGAACAACGCCAACCTGTGGCAGGTTGGCGAGACCGGTATCCCTTGCATGTTGTTCAAAACCCTTGTTCTTCCAGAAAAATGCGCCCGGCATTGTGGTCGGGATCACCAGAATATAAAACAGTGAACGACCAATCAAGGCAACACCAACAATACTGCAGGCGAGCAGTATCCAGAGAATATTGGCCAGGCTTTCGGGTAACAGTTGGGCGGCAAAAACAAGTGTTGTGGCAAGTAACAGGTTTAGCGCCATCAGGGTATTGCGTGCGATATAGGTGTATCCGAATGTGGTGGTTTGTTCGTAGTGTGAAACGCTGCCTTCATGCTCCCCGTTTTTCATGTCTCTGGCATGCGCGATAAGACCACCACTTTCAAGTACAAGGCCAGCAATAATAAAAGTGGAAAGTTCCTGCCAGAGCGGCAGCGGCGAGCTGGCATTCAACAGATAACAAGCCGTGGCTGTACAGCCACAAACAATCGCACCGAGGCTCAGCATATTGCCGTAAAAAGTGGCAGCCGCATGCCAGTGATTCCAGAAAGGGCGAGCCTTGATGCAGTAACACCGGTACATGTAGTACAGGGCGACGAGGCCGGACAGCAGGGCAAGACCGGCAAACATTGAAGCAAAACCGGCGGTGGAACCCTGCAGCGATGTGATTGCCGGAACGCGTGCTCGAACCCATTCGTTGGCAGGTAATGTGAGCAGGAAGTGCAAACCGAGAAAGCCCATAAACAGAACGATACCCAGCCCTTCTCTGCTGACGGGTGAGTGTTTGAGGTTGTTGAAACCACGGTAAAAACGGAAGGGTTTACCCAGATGAACGGTGGATATAAAAAGGCCTAGTGCAACAAGCGCCAAAGCCAGCACCAATAACACAGCATAAACGGGGGATGTTGTGAGTGATGCAAGAGAGCCGTGCTTGAATAACGAACTACTCAACAGCGTGAACAGAACGCCAACAGCAGCCTGGGCAGAAAGTGTGAATATAACCAGCGGGTTTTCCCTGGAACTGAGCCGCTTGATGTTCCAGTATTTTTGCGTGCCTTTTTTCTGGTCAATAACCGTTTTGAAAGCATCGCCCTCATTTTTTTTCTGGTACTTGATCGGCATGGAATCGGTACGGGTAACTTCCTTTGGCAAGGTTTTAATCTGCTGGAAGCGAATATTCGGCTGGGTAATCGAAGGATCAGGGAAACCGGGAATTTGTGTGGCGCACTGTTGACGGTTTTCCGGTGTGTTTTCTACCACACCAAAATCCAGCGCGTTACCCAAGCAGGCAGAGACGCAAGCAGGCTTTAGCCCGACCTCAAGCCTGTCGACACACATATTGCACTTTTCAACCTGGCCCTTGATGGGGTCCAGTTGTGGTGCGTTGTAGGGACAAACCCAGGTGCAGTAACCGCAGCCAAAGCAGATATCCGGGTCCTGAATGACGGCGCCGTATTCCGGGTGTTTTGTGTAGGCGCGGGTGGGGCAGCCCTTGAGACAAACCGGGTCATCGCAATGGTTACAAGCCATCGAAATATTCATTCGCGTGTAATTGGGGTATGTGCCACCTTCTACATAACCCACGGAGCGAAAGCTCAGATGAGCCGGCATGTCATTTTTTTCACTACAGGCAGTTTCGCAGGCATGGCAGCCAATGCAGTTGTCTGCCGTGAAATGGAAGGCGTGTTGTTTATGGCGATTCGGATTCGGGCCGATTTCATCGACGCCGTTAATGTTCAGACTGTTGGGCTTTGCATCACTGGCAATCAGGTCGATATTGTTGCCATAGCGATTCTTTTCCTTTGATACAGGATCTTTCAACTTTGCGTATTCAGGCTCATCTTCCCGTACCGGAAAAACAGAAGCGCTGTTTGTTTTGGCAAGGATGGGCTGGTAAATTTCAACGCTCATAATGCACCTAGAAAGTCCGCATACTGACATTCAGTTTTGCCGCTTCCTGTTGATCAATATGCTCGATACGAACAGCGCCTTGCTTGAATGCCGGCTGGCGTGAATAGGGGTCGAGCAAACCGAGAGAAAGGCGATTTACACAATCGTGGAAATGAAAGGGGATAAAAACCATATTGATCGGTACGCGATGAGTTAGCTGAACTAGAACAACAGCATCGCCACGACGCGAAACCAGGCGCACATAGCTCATGTGTTTTACGCCGAGCTGATCAGCCGCATCGGGGTTCATCTCCATATAGGCCGTAGGGCTGAATTTATTACAGTTGCCAATTTTTCCGGTTTTTGTGCGGGTGTGAAAATGCTCAACAACGCGACCGCTGTTCAGCCAGAAAGGGAATTTTTCATCGGGGACTTCGTTGTTTTCAACATAGGGCATGGCCAGCAGTTTTGCCTTGCCATCGGGGAACTGGAATACGCCGTCGGTATAGAGTCGGGCAGTGCCTTGTACCCTGTTGCCGGTCGGTGATGGCTGTTTATCATCGGTTGATTCATCGTTATCCCGGCAGGGCCATTGAATGCCCCGCGATTTTTCAATTTTTTCATAACTCATGCCGCTGATATCAAGTATGCGTGCCTTGCCGTTGGGGCCGATGCCTTTTGAAAGCTGTTTCATTTCTTCAAAAACAGCTTCAGCCGATTCCGGGAAATGCATGTTTTCATAGTTGTCAAAGCGTTTGGCCAGTTGATTGAAAATCCATCCATCCGGTTTGCTGTTGGCATACGCCGGTTGGCTGGCACGCGTTAGGTTAACGCGTCGTTCCGTGTTGGTGAAACAACCTTCTTTTTCTGCCCATACAGCTCCGGGTAAATACACATGGGCATACTGATTGCATTCGCAATCTGCGTAGGTGTCTTGAACCACACAAAACTCCAGTTGTTCAAAACTCTTGCGAATGCGTGCTGAATTGGGCATGGATGTCATCGGGTTGGTCGCGACAATCCAGAGTGCTTTTATCTGACCGGTTTCAATGGCCGGAAAAATATCGGTTTCTTTCAAACCGGCCTTCTTTGGAAAAAAATCAGGATCAACACCCCAGAATTTACCGATTTCTTCTCTGTGTTCCGGGTTTTCAAGCAGTCGATAACCGGGCAAGCCGGAACAGGAAGACCACTCGCGGGTGCCCATGGCATTGCACTGCCCGGTGATGGAAAGCGATGTGCCACCGGGCTTGCCAATGTTGCCGGTAATCAGGTTGAGATTGTTGATTGCGCAAACACCATCGGTGCCGTGCGTGCTCTGGTTTATGCCCATGGTCCAGATGCTCATCGCACTGTCTGCTTTGGCGTAGAGCCTGGCAACCGTACGAATCATGTCTTCATCAATGCCACAGATTTTTGACGCAGAGGTCGGGTCGTATTGTTGCACAAGCTTTTCAAGTGCCTCAAAACCGTTACAACTTTGCTGAATGTAATTGAGGTCGTGCAGGTTTTCGTTGATGATGACATGCGCCATGCTGTTCAACAGCACCAGGTCCGTACCGGGTGTAATCGGTAAATGAATATCGGCAAATTGTGCAAACATGGTGACACGCGGATCAACCACGATGACAGGAAACTTGCGTTTTTCCAGGGCTTCCTTCAGCCGCCAGTAAATAATCGGATGCTGTTCCGGCAGGTTTGAGCCAAAAGCCATCAGGCAGTTGGTGTGTTCAAAATCATCGTAACAACCGGGCGGCCCATCCGAGCCGAATGAGCGTTTGTAGCCTGAAACGGCAGAGGCCATGCAAAGGGTGGTGTTGCCGTCGTAGTTATTGGTGCCGATCAGCCCGCGCACCAGTTTGCCCAGCGTGTAGAACTCCTCGGTCATGATCTGGCCAGTGGAAACGACGGCTACGGCATCACGACCGTATTTCTGTTGAATGCGTCTGAATTCGTTGGCCGTATGATCAAGGGCATAATCCCAATCTGTTGTTTCAAATTCGTCAAAAATCCTTGAGCGCATCATCGGGTCGGTGCCGCGACCGGAGGCATTAAACACAGCGGCTTCGGCAAGGCCCTTGATACAGAGCTTGCCGCGATTAACATCAGCACCACCCACACCGCGCGTGGTGACCGCCTGGCCTTCTGCATTCAGACCGAGTTCGATAGAGCAGCCGACGGAGCAGTAACCACAGGTGGCATAACGCCATTGTTGCACACCCTTGTCGTGCAGTTTGATCGGGTTCTTTTTTTTGCGGCCAAATAACATATTGATACTTTGCTCAGGATGTATGGTGTCAGGCTGCAACAGCTGCTTGCGAGCTTAGCTGGACATCATTGCCGGACAGATTCACCGGCCAGGTTTGCAGGCATACGCTTTTGTCTTCCAGGCACTGGCCGGTTTCAAGGCAAAAATGCTGTTTGTAAACCGGTGATGCCACGCAGATTTTTCCTTGCAGCGAACCGGTGATCCCTCTGGAAATCACATTAGCTTTACTGAATGGATCGAAGTTTGAAAGGGCGAATATTTTGTCTCCGGAAGCATCCGCAATTCGAAAGATTGCTACCTGTTTATTGTCAATCAGCGCACAACATCCGCCACCGGGAATGATGTCGTCGAGTTTGCATACCGTTGTCCAGTTCATGTTTCCTCCTAGCAGGCCTGAGCGATGAGTTTGTGTTTTTGTTCTTCCGTGGCTGGCCTTATTTGATCCCGTTCCCGTACAAAAACAATGTTGTCATCGGTTTTTTCACTGTTTACAAAATGTGTGAATCGCTTGAGTTTTTCGTGGTCGGTGATAGCGGTTTTCCATTCGCACTGATAGGTGTCGATAATGTGTTGCATCTCATTTTCCAGCTCATCACAGATGCCAAGCTTGTCATCAATGATGACTTCTCTTAAGTAGTGCAGGCCACCTTCCATGTTGTCCAGCCAGGTGGATGTGCGTTGCAGGCGATCTGCCGTGCGCACATAAAACATCAGAAAGCGGTCGATGTATCTGGTCAGGGTGACTGTGTCCAGATCGGTTGCAAAAAGATCCGCGTGTCTGGGTTTCATGCCCCCGTTCCCACACACATAGAGATTCCAGCCATTTGCTGTGGCGATTACACCAACATCTTTTGACTGGGCTTCGGCACACTCGCGTGTGCAACCCGATACAGCCATTTTGATTTTGTGCGGAGCACGCAGGCCCTTGTAACGGTTTTCAATGGCAATGGCTGTTCCTGCCGAATCGTCTTCTCCGTAACGACACCAGGTGCTGCCCACGCAGGATTTCACAGTGCGCAAGGATTTGGCGTAGGCGTGACCGGTTTCAAAACCGGCATCAATGAGTTTTTTCCAGATACCCGGAAGTTGTTCAACACGCGCACCAAAAAGATCGATGCGCTGACCGCCAGTTATCTTGGTGTAGAGATCGTATTGTTTGGCAACTTCGCCGAGCGCAATCAGCTTGTCAGCGGTTATTTCACCACCGGGTACACGCGGCACCACCGAATAGGTGCCGTCTTTCTGTATATTGCCCAGGAAATAATCATTGCTGTCCTGAAGGATGTGGTGTTGCTCTTCCATGATGTGATCGTTCCAGCAAGAAGCAAAAACAGAGGCGGCTACAGGTTTGCAAATGTCGCAACCAAGTCCCTTGCCGTGGCGCTCAATTAATTCTGCAAATGTCGTGATCTTTTCCGATCTGACAATGTGATAAATTTCCTGGCGGGTAAAGGCAAAATGTTCGCAAAGGTCGGTATTGACTTCGACCCCCATTTTTTCAAGTTCCGCATTAATGACTTGTGTGACCAGGGCCGTGCAACCGCCACAGGATGAAGCGGCCTTTGTTGCGGTTTTAATATCGCCAAGCGTCGCACAACCTTCCTGCACAGATGCGCAGATTTCGCCCTTGCTGACATTGTTGCAGGAACAGATCTGGGCAGAACTTGGCAAGGCTTCAACACCCAGCACATTGCTGCTTCCTTCCGATTGGGGGAGGATAAGGCCATCGGGTTTTTCTGGCAAATCAATCGCATTAAGCGCCAGTTGTAATAGATTGCCGTAGTTATCGGCATCGCCAACCAAAACGGCGCCCAGCAATTTTTTTCTGTCATCGCTGACCACTATTTTCTTGTAGATTTCATCCGCTTCGTTCATGTAACGATAGCTCAGGCTTCCCGGTGTGTTGCCGTGTGCATCGCCGATGGAGGCAACATCAACGCCCATCAGCTTCAGTTTGGTGCTCATGTCTGCACCGCAAAATTCAGTGTTGCCTGAGCCACTTATATGCTCAGCGGCCACTTTTGCCATGGTGTTTCCGGGGGCGATCAACCCAAAGATGCGATTATTCCAGGATGCAACCTCGCCGATTGCGTAAATATCGGGATCCGAAGTCTGGCAATAATTGTTAATGACGATGCCGCCACGCTCGGCTGTGTGCAGTTCTGCACTGTGAGCCAGTTCGTCGCGAGGCCGTATGCCAGCGGAAAAAACAATCAGGTCTGTTTCGAGTTCTTCGCCATCGGCAAAGCACATTTTGTGAACTGTATCAGTGCCGTCGGTGATCTGTTGCGTGTGTTTTCCGGTGTGAAGACTGACACCAAGCGCTTCGATT
>JAGRJA010000432.1 GCA_020443005.1 Pseudomonadales bacterium | reverse complement strand
GGGAAAATTCGTGCAGATGATACACATTGGGCTGTTGAAATGGATGAGGATCTGCCGGCAGGGGAAAAAGTCAAAATTATTGGCCAAAAAGATGATCTGACTTTTATTGCTACCAGAGCCTGAGTAGCGACAGCTGGCTACCCAGTGCTTTGGGAGACTTTTGGAAATTGAAAATCAGACCTGTTTTCAGGTTGTTATCTTCAGGCACTCCTTTTTTGCAGGACTGCAATATAGGGTGCTGCCTGACGGTGTGATGCAATGACTTCAGCCAGTGTTTTGCCTTCCTTGTTGGTTGAATCCAGCTGCCGGTTTTCGGCACAAAACAGAGCGAGAAAGCGGTCGAAATCCTGAGCCTGCAGGCCGCGATAGGCTCGTTCAAGTATGTGAAAATCCTCGTTCACCCCCGCAGGCGCCTTGAGGGCAAGAAAGCGCCTGAGTGCATTTTCATCAAATTGCTCGTCGAGCACCTTTTCCTTGTCTTTTTTTAAACTCATTTTTGAAACCTGTATATTGAGAAATTCAGTAGGGTGATTTTTGGGGGTTACAGTTTTTTCAGCAGCAGTTCATTAACCTGCTGCGGGTTTGCCTTGCCTTGGGAAATCTTCATGATTTGCCCGACAAAAAAGCCGAGCATTTTACCGCGTTTTTCTGCCGGGGCATTCCGGTAGTTTTCAACCTGTTGAGGATTGCTGGCAATGACTTTATCAACCATTGCTTCAATGGCGCCGCTGTCGGAAACCTGCTCAAGGCCTTGTTCCTTGATGATCTGATCGACTTCGCCCTGCCCCTGCCAAAGCGCGTCAAATACTTGCTTGGCAATTTTGCCGGAAATTGTATTGTCCTTGATGCGTAGAATAAGTTCGCCCAGTTGCCTGTCGCTGACGGGGCTGTGTTCGATAGCAGTGTCATTTTTATTAAGTGCGGCGCTTAATTCACCCATCACCCAGTTGGCCGCAAGTTTGGCATCCTTGCAATGTGTGCTGACATTTTCAAAATAGTCCGCCAATGCGCGATTGGCGGTGAGGATATTGGCATCGTAATCCGAAAGCTGATATTGCTCGATAAACCGTTGGCATTTGGCTTCAGGTAATTCAGGGAGCTGTTTCCTGACCTGATCAATAAAGGCTTCGTCGAGAATGACAGGCAGCAAGTCAGGCTCAGGGAAATAACGGTAATCGTTGGCAACCTCCTTTGAGCGCATCGAGCGGGTTTCATTTTTTTCTGCATCGTAGAGGCGGGTTTCCTGAACGATTTTGCCGCCGTCTTCGAGGATGTCGATTTGTCGTTCTACTTCAGTGTGAATGGCTTTTTCGACAAAGCGGAAGGAGTTGATGTTTTTAAGCTCGGTGCGTGTGCCGAGTTCAGCCTGCCCCTTGGGGCGAACAGAGACATTCGCATCACAACGCATGGACCCCTGGGACATATCGCCGTCAGAAATGCCGAGATAAGTGATAATGGAGTGGATCTTCTTGAGGTAGGCAACAGCTTCCTCGGCGCTGCGCATATCAGGTTCGGATACGATTTCTATCAGCGGAGTGCCTGCACGGTTGAGGTCGATGCCCGTCATTCCGTGGAAATCCTCGTGAAGCGATTTGCCGGCATCCTCTTCAAGATGCGCATGGTGAATGCGCAGCCGTTTGGTTTCCCCGTTGAGGTGGATGTCTATATGACCGGCACCGACAATGGGTTCGGCCAGCTGGGTGACCTGATAGCCTTTGGGCAAGTCCGGGTAAAAATAGTTTTTTCTCTCAAAAACAGATTTTTTGCCAATTTCAGCATTGATGGCCAGACCGAAAGAGGTGGCCATTCGAATGGCTTCGGCATTGACGACGGGGAGGGTGCCTGGCAATGCCAGGTCAATCGCGCACGCCTGTGTGTTGGCTGTTGCGCCAAACGCGGTGGATGCGCCGGAAAATATTTTGGATTTTGTCGCCAGTTGGACATGGACTTCAAGCCCGATAACGGTTTCCCATTGCATGATTAAGCTTCCTCTTCCAGACTTGACGGATGCCGTTGATGCCAGTCTGTTTGTAATTGAAACTGATGAGCCGCATTCAGGAGAAGGGCCTCGTCAAAATAGTTGCCTATCATCTGCAAGCCGACGGGTTTGTTATCGACCAGACCGGCAGGGATGGATAGGCCGGGAAGGCCGGCCAGATTGGTGGCAATGGTGAATATGTCTTCCAGGTACATGGCCACCGGGTCATCGCCCTTGGCACCGAAAGCGAAAGCCGGCGATGGCGAAGTAGGCCCCATGATCACATCAACGCTTTCGAACGCTTCCATGAAATCCTGTTTTATCAATCGGCGAACCTGCTGTGCCTTGCGGTAATATGCATCGTAATAACCGGCTGAAAGGGCATAGGTGCCAACCAGAATGCGCCGTTTCACTTCATCGCCGAAACCCTCGCCTCGCGACCTTTTGTAGAGGTCTTCAAGGTCGGTGGGGTTGTCGCAGCGGTGGCCATAGCGTACGCCGTCAAAACGGGACAGATTCGCAGAGCATTCGGCAGGGGCTATAACATAGTAAGCGGGAACCGCGAGAGGGGTGTGTGGCAGCCGGATATTTACCAGTGAAGCGCCCATGGACTCCAGCTCTTTCAGCGCCTGCTGAATCACGGTGGCCGTTGCGGGGTTGAGCCCCTCACCGAAATATTCTTCAGGAACCCCGATACGCAAGCCTTTTACCGAAGTTGAAAGGTGTGTGTGGTAATCGGGCACAGCTCGGTCAATACTGGTTGAGTCCTTTGGGTCGAAGCTCGCCATGCTGTTGAGCATGATAGCGAGGTCTTCTGCACTTCGTGCAATGGGGCCCGCCTGATCGAGACTGGATGCAAAGGCGATCATGCCCCAGCGGGACACGCGGCCATAGGTTGGTTTCAGCCCGCTGACACCGCACAGTGCGGCGGGTTGCCTGATTGAGCCACCGGTATCGGTTGCTGTTGTCGCGACAGCCAGCATGGCAGCAACAGCGGCGGCACTGCCACCGGATGAGCCACCGGGAACGCAGTTGGTATCCCAGGGGTTTTTAACAGGCCCGTAATAACTGGTTTCGTTACTGGAGCCCATCGCGAATTCGTCCATGTTGGTTTTGCCAAGCATGACCGCGCCATCATTGATGAGGTTTTCAACAACAGTGGCGTTATACGGAGAAATGAAGTTGTCGAGCATTCTTGAGCCGCAGGAGGTTCTCACCCCTTCGGTACAGAAAATATCCTTGTGGGCTATCGGGATGCCGCAAAGCAGGGGAGCACCTCCTTCGGCGAGGCGTTTGTCTGCCTGCCTGGCCTGCTGCAGAGCACTTTCTTCCGTAACAGTAATATAGCTGTTGTAGTGTTGGTCCAGTTTTTTGATGCGGTCGAGATAGTGTTTGGTCAGTTCTTCACTGGAAAACTGGCGCTGACGCAAGCCTTCAGCAAGTTGGGCTAGAGTGAGGCGATGCATGATTGATCCTGTTTCTGAGGTGGCCTGGAAATGTCCGGGTTGGGCTTCAAGTTAATCAACAACACGGGGAACAAGAAATAGGCCTTGTTCTGTGAGTGGGGCATTTTTCAGCAGTTGTTCCTGCTGGTTGTGTTCGGTGACAACATCCTCGCGGAGTCGTTGTACTGCATCCATCGGGTGAGCCATGGGCTCGACACCGTCGGTATCGGCATTTTGTAACTGGTTGACCAGATTGAGGACATCGCCAAGGCTGCGGGTGGTTTCATTGAGTGTTTCCTCGTTAATGGCGAGCCTGGCCAAATGTGCAATTTGCTCGACATCGTGACGGCTGATGGTCATTATTTCTCCTGTAAACCAGTCTTGGTAAATCAGATAAAAAGAAGTTCGGTCAAGCTATCTCTTTCGTGATGGAAAGCATAAGATGACCACTGCATACTGAAAACGCAAAGTTATCATATTTGCGCCTTGCCCTGAATCCCCAGCGTTGATACAGTTTGCTTTTTTTGGCCCAGGCTCCCGGAGCCCCCTGCCATATTCCCTAGAAAGGTTCTCCATATTTATGTTTAAAGCATTGCGCGGCCTGTTTTCCAACGATCTTTCAATTGACCTTGGAACAGCGAATACGCTGATATTTGTGCGTGATAAAGGAATAGTGCTCGATGAACCGTCGGTAGTCGCCATTCGGCATCACAACGGTCAAAAAGTGGTTGAGGCTGTGGGCGTGGAGGCCAAGCGCATGCTGGGTAGAACCCCTGGCAACATCATGGCAATTCGCCCATTGAAAGATGGTGTTATAGCCGATTTCATGGTGACGGAAAAGATGTTGCAGCACTTTATCAAGAAGGTGCATAAAGACAGTATTTTCAGCCCAAGCCCGCGGGTGTTGATCAGCGTGCCGTGTCAGTCTACAGAAGTGGAAAAACGCGCGATTCGCGAGTCGGCCCTGAGTGCCGGCGCAAGGGAAGTACGGTTGATTGAGGAACCCATGGCGGCCGCCATGGGCGCGGGTCTGGCGGTCGAGGAAGCGGTGGGTTCAATGGTTGTTGATATTGGTGGTGGAACCACTGAGATCGCCATTATTTCCTTGAATGGCGTGGTTTATTCCGACTCGGTAAGGGTGGGTGGCGACAGGTTTGATGAGGCGATAACCGCCTATGTGAGAAGGACTTATGGCAGTGTTATCGGTGATGCAACAGCCGAACGGATCAAGAAAGAAGTAGGCTGTGCCTTCCCGGGTGGCGAACTGCGGGAAATTGATGTGCGCGGTCGTAACCTTGCTGAAGGTGTGCCACGAAGTTTTACCCTGAACAGCGATCAGGTGCTGGAAGCGCTGCAGGAATCCCTGAGTGCTATTGTTCAGGGAGTAAAAGGGGCTCTGGAACAATCGCCACCGGAACTTGCCTCTGATATAGCAGAAACGGGTATTGTGTTAACCGGCGGAGGCGCTTTGTTGCGCGATATCGACAAGTTGCTCAGCGAAGAGACCGGTTTGCCGGTAATTGTTGCTGAAGACCCGCTAACCTGCGTGGCAAGAGGTGGTGGTCGTGCTCTGGAGATGATGGACAAGCACCAGTTCGATCTTCTGTCGACCTGATTACCGGTTATCCATAATCCTTTTCAGGATTGTTTTTACCTCGATTGAGAGGGATTGGCGATTAAACGAATAT
>JAGRJA010000036.1 GCA_020443005.1 Pseudomonadales bacterium | reverse complement strand
TTACGCAGTTGCATTCTCGTTACCGGGTCACCGGTCATCAGAATACTGTTGGATCTTTCATCAGCCGCATAATTCAGGGAGTTTGATTCTGGTGTTCCCTTCGCAGCCGGTGCCGTTTTGGGTACCAGAGAAGACACAACATTGACGATATCCTTGGCGCTGGCATATTGCAGCTGGATGATTTCAATGTCGATGGTACCTGCCTGGTCAATCCGCTCAACAATTTCAGCTATCTGTTTGATATTGCTGGCACGGTCGGCAATGATGAGAATGTTGGTTTCCGGGTAAGCCTGAAAATGCGCACTCGCGGGTGTAAGTGGTTTCAACAGTGGAATAATCTGGGTTGCTGCTACATTTTTGATTTTGATGATCCGCACAACAAGGTCTTCATCCCCAACTTCGTTTACACCTTCGATCAGGGGAATACTGTTGGTTTTTGCAGCCTGCTCGGGAAAAATTTTCAGCGAGGTGGGCGTTTCAACAACGGCGATATCATTAACCTGCAGAATAGACAGGAACACCTGATAGGCTTCAGCCTTGCTCATCGGCTCACCGGCAATGACTGTCACCTTGCCTGCCACAGCCTTGTTAACCAGAATATTCTTGTCGGTCAAATCTGCCGCCCAGCGAATAACATCCTTGATATCGGTATTATTGAAAGAAACCGTGACCTTCTCCTCGGCAAAGGCTGCACTTGTACCGGATGCCAGGGATAGCAAAAGAACCAACCCGGTGAGCATCCGAAAAATTGTGTGTACCGATTTATCTAGCTGCTTTCTCATCACTGATTAAACGCCCTTACTGTGTGGGTTGTTGTTGCCCCTGTTGCTCGAGGATTTTTTTTCGCCTGGCTTCAAGTGCCATTCTTTTCAAACGCATCCGCAAACTCTGCGAGGGCTTGCCATTCTCATCATAGTCACCCTGATTGCTTGCTTGTTGTTCGTTAGCTGGTTGTGCCGGAGATTGATCACGCTTGACCGGCTGGGGAGGCTGATTTCGCGCAATACTGTTCGACGCCGGAAAACGAAGTGTTTCCAACTGTCCGTTTCGTGAAAGTATAACCGACTCTTCTTCAACAGCGTGCAGCGTAACGCCAGATGAAATCTGGTCACCAACGAAATAACGATTACTGATATTTTTTTCGTTCTCGATAAAGGCACTGCCTTTATTCTCATCGGTACTTTGAATGACTGCCGTCAGTGTCAGTTTGAGGGAAGTTGAAGGCAGGTTACTCTGCAGAGGCTTCTCTACAAGGGGTTGCTTGTCTTTTGCATAGGGCGCCCCCATGAGATTAAGCCTTGCAACCTCCTTCAGGTTCAAGGCTCTGGATTGCTTCGCCACCGGCTGACTACCGACAACACGGGCCGTTGCAGATGCATCCATCGAACTTATCGCCCTGAGACTATAGGCCTGGAAAGCCAGATACATTGACATTGAAGCCAGAACAATAATAAAAGCGAACCTTGGGCTCACCGCCACCCCTATTTAAAATTTTATATAAAAAAAGACTCTATCTCTTTGATTCTACAAGATTTAGATTAAGCAGTACATAGTGAAACAAGGGTTTTTAAGGCAAACCGTCATTTACTTGCCATACCCATGGACCCGGAACAATTGACGAAAATTCTCCCCTGTCTGTTCAACCACTTGTTCGAAAGAAATACCCTTCAAAGCTGCGACACATTGGGCGACCTCCACTACATAGGCTGGTTCGTTGCTTTTACCCCGGTAGGGTACGGGAGCCAGGTAAGGAGAATCCGTCTCAACCAGCAATCTGTCCAGTGGCACCTTTTTGACAACATCGCGCAAATCACCGGCATTCTTGAAGGTAATAATCCCGGAGAAGGAAATCATATAGTTCAGCTCAAGTGCTTGCTGTGCCAGTGCCCAATCGCCGGTAAAACAATGAAAAACACCTGCCACATCAGGGTCGTGCTCCTGTTTAATACAGCTCACCGTATCGTCAGCCGCATCACGCGTATGAACAACAACCGGTTTTTTCAGGGCTCGTGAAACCCTGAGATGTCGCAAAAAACTTTCAACCTGCAAATCCCGGCCCTGATCGGAATAATAATAATCCAGACCGGTTTCACCGACGGCCACCACTGAAGAGTGACTGGCTGCCAAGGCAAGCTCATCCTCACAGAGCAGTGACTGCTGATTTTCACCGGGATTGAATTCCATTGGATGCAGACCAACCGATGCGAAAACATCCCTGTTCTGTTCGGCTATATCGATAACGGTTTTCATGTTTT
>JAGRJA010000431.1 GCA_020443005.1 Pseudomonadales bacterium | reverse complement strand
GCGATTGTTGGCTATCACCTGTCATCGACTTATTTTGAAAATCCGCCTGGTGGTATTGAAAGCGAGCGTTTCATTGAGACGCTTGTCGATTTGCTGCTTGTAAAACAGCGGTAGCGTATCGGCCTTTTTTCTTCTCTCAGATTATGTTGTAAGCCATGTGAGTTCAGTCAATGGATAAAATAAAAGCCGTTTTTTGGCGCGCAGAGATCAATTGCCAGGGTTCGGGGTGGCGAAAGCTGGCGAGTGGCATTGCTGTGTTATCCGCTATTCTGGTGCCCATCGCCTTGACCGCCAGTTTTCATTTGCTGGATTATCTGGGGCCCGGTTTGGGTGATGATACCGGTTATCATTACCTGACAATGGTGATGGGTGACCTAGAAGCTGCCGGGCATACCCGCACACTGGTTGTATTCATTCTGGCCTTGATTGCCCTTCTGTGCTGGCGAGGCTGGTTTATTTATCTGGCCTATGCCGATTACCGGAAAAACAATGCGCTGTATCCCAATGAGTTGAAGCAGAAGGGTGAAGGGAGTTGTGATGATGACTGGGGCTTTCCCTTGAATACTTTTTTCCTCTTTGTGTTTTTCAATGTTTGTATGTTGCTGGGAGCAGCGGCGCTTTTTGCGGTTTTCGGGTTGATAGCAAAACTGGGTGGTTTTACCTTTGTGGACGGATACGCGTTTGTTAAAAACATGGTGGCAACGGCTGATCACCTTGCAAAAACCCATGTGCCTACACTGGTCGATTTACCGCCGTTTCTGGCGGTGATTTGTATTTATGCGGTGACCGGCTTTTTTCATTACTGGTTGCATCGACTGGCTCACCAGTTTCGCTTGCTGTGGTTGTTGTTGCATCGCCCCCACCATATGCCAGATACGCTGATGGAGCCTTTGACTACTGGCGTGGTCGTGGCGTTTCCGGTGGGCTTTCTGGTTATGTTTCCCTATGTTTTTCTGTTTGGTGCTTGTGGCAAGCTGTTTTCAGCAGAACCAATATTTTTTGAGGTTCTGGTGTTTAACCTGATAGTCAATATTGCGAATATTTCAGCACACTCTACATCGCTTTATCACATTGGTTTCAGGCACAAATGGATAGGGTTTTTGGGGCATTTGTTTGGTGGTGCCCAGTACCACTATGTGCACCATGCATCTCACCCGCTGTATTCCAGGCAGAATACCAATCTGGTGAATATTGGCGCCGGCCCCTTCATGCTTTGGGATCGTGTGTTCGGTACCTATGTCGAGCCTCCATTGGTTCGCCCTGAAATCGGTTTGACAGGTCAGCCTACACTTTATAAAAACCCGGTGCGCCTGTTGTTCGCGGGTATTTTTCAAATTGCCTATGAGTTGAAAGAGAACAGGGGCTGGAAGGAAAGGGTGAAAATTGTCTTTGGGCCTTCGGATTACACACCGCCTGTCAGCAAGGATTTTGCGCTGAGAACATGATGCTTCAGCTATTTTGTCAGCAAAGCCCAAAAATGGTGAACAGCGGATTGGTGTCGCACCTTTATGAAACAGAAAGTAGCTGTCGCTGTGCGTAAATGAAGATGTAATAACAAGAATCCCTGTTAGCCTCAATTAAATCAGCAGCTTATAACTGGAATATAATTGACATATTTTATGCAACAAGCCTGAAGAAACATTGTTTTGAAGGGTTGTTGATGTCACAGGCCATCGAAAAATCCGGGTTAGCTCTGGCAGAAGTTGTCGACATTATTGTTGTGGGCGCAGGCCCTGTCGGTCAGCGGTTCGTCGAGTTGGCAGCGACATTATGTCCGCAAAAACGGATACGCTGGTTTGGCAACGAACCATGGCAGCCCTATGACCGGATAAAACTCACACCCTTGTTGAGTGGCGCAATCGATTACGAAGAGGTGTTTAGCAGCGAGCCGGTTGAATCACAACAGGTCGAGAAATATTTTAATTGCGGTATAAACGAGATCGATCGTGAAGCCCGTTGTGTGGTCGATACTTTGGGTGTCAAACACTATTTTCGGTATCTGGTACTGGCAACCGGCTCTTCGCCCCACATGCCGTCAATTCCCGGTATCGAAGGAAAGCGCGTATACAGCTTTCGAAATCTTAAAGATGTTTCAAGCCTCAAGGCCAGAACAGCATCGACACGGCACACCGTGGTTATTGGTGCGGGTTTGCTGGGTCTGGAAGCAGCGCGTGCCATGTTGAATTATTCAACCAGGGTGACGGTTGTTCAGCAGGCAGAAAGAATAATGAATCGCCAGCTGGATAATGAAGCTGCGGGCATATTACAGCAGGTTCTGGAAAAGCAGGGTGTGCAGTTTACGCTTGGCATCGGTGTCAGGGAGATTGTTTTACAGGCAGGTGACCGGGAAAAGGCTGATGTAAAAGGCGTGCGTTTGCGTAATGCGGAAATGATCGAGTGCGATACAGTCATCGTTTGTGCCGGCATAAAACCCAATGTCGAACTTGCTGTTGCAGCGAAGTTACCCATTGCTGCCGGCATCAGGGTTAACTCGAAGTTGCAGACCAGTGACCCGGCCATTTTTGCGATCGGCGAATGTGCACAATACGAAAACGAGATAGCAGGTCTGGTAGGCCCTGGCCTGGAGCAGGCTTCAGTTGTCGCGCATGGTCTGGCGGGTCAAGAAGCTGCTTACAAGGGGTATATCTCTGCAACAAAACTGAAAGTGGTTGGAGAAAATGTATTCAGCGTTGGGGTCGTTCAGGAAGAGCTGCATGATAACAGGGTGAAAGCATATCAGTGGGCATCAGGCAGCCGTTACCGCAAGTTGTATTTCAGGAAAAATGTGCTGATTGGCGCGATCGCCATCGGTGAGTGGGATGAGAGTTACCAGTTAATCGAGTATGTAAGGCATCGTCGTGTTGTGGCATTTTTTCGCCCATGGCTTTTCCAGCTAACGGGCAATCTGTTTGACGAAAATGATACTCAGGATATTTCAACCTGGCCTGAACAAGCGATAGTCTGTAATTGCAAAAGCATAACCCGAGGCCAGATTTCTTCAGTGTGTTCCGGGGTGATGTCTACTCAGGAAATTGCACAAAAAACCGGTGCCAGTTCGGTATGCGGTTCATGTAAGCCTTTGCTGGATAAATTCACCGGATCAAAAACAGCGTTATCAGAAAAAGTATCGTTATTGCCAATGGCATTTTTTGGAACTTTGACAATGGCTCTGATTATGGTGGTGCTGGTTTTACCGCCGTTTGCCTATAGTGAGAGTTTCCGTAAAACATTCCAGATCGACAGTTTATGGCTTGATTCCTTCTATAAGCAGATCAGCGGTTTTTCAATTGTAGCATTGATCGGTTTGACGACTTTTCTCTCGCTAAGCAAGCGCTGGAATGGTTTTCGGTTTGGTCGTTTTGTGCAGTGGAGAAACTTGCATTTAATCGCAGGATTCATCTGTATTGTATTGCTGGTTGCCCATACGGGTATGAACAGAGGCGTTAACCTGAACGGGTGGTTAATGTTTGATTTTTTGCTGCTTTCCGCGCTGGGTGGTTTCGCTGCCTTTACCAGCAGTCAGGCGAGTATTTTTCCCGCGGCAACGGCGATAAAAATTCGTCGTTCTGTTAACTGGTTGCACCTGCTTGCTTTTTGGCCGTTTCCGGTGCTTTTGTCTTTCCATATTCTCTCAAGCTA
This sequence comes from Pseudomonadales bacterium, assembly GCA_020443005.1. Classification (GTDB taxonomy): domain Bacteria; phylum Pseudomonadota; class Gammaproteobacteria; order Pseudomonadales; family UBA7239; genus JAGRJA01. The sequence goes on along the minus strand of JAGRJA010000431.1, from coordinate 5,956 downwards.
TTACTTTTAGTGATGACGCGATGAGATATCTGGCGCAGGGATATTGGTTATCTGATGTTGGAAAAAAAGAAAATCATGTGGTTGCTGTGGCTCATCGGGTCTGTCGCCATGGTGTGCTGGTTTGCTGTGCCCCTTGTGAAAAAGGAAGGACAGGGAATGTATCTTATCGGTGGTACAACACATGGGCATCATCAAATCGAAATGCAGTGTGCAGCCTGTCATACCAGTCCGTTTGGCGGAGGTGAGGTCTTGCAGGAAGCCTGTGTCGATTGTCATGGTGACGAGTTGAAAGTCGCGAATGATTCGCATCCGAAATCAAAATTTACAGATCCGAGAAATGCAGATCGCATCGACATACTCGATGCCCGGTATTGTGTGACCTGTCATCGTGAACACAAAAAGGAAATTACCGGTGAAATGGGTTTGACGCTGCCAAAAGACTATTGTTTCGGGTGTCACGAAAATGTTGCCGAAAAAAGGGAGACTCACAAGGGGCTTGCCTTTGATAGCTGCGCATCATCAGGTTGTCATAACTATCACGATAACCGGGCCTTGTATGAAGACTTTCTTTTGAAACATGCTGTTGGCGATGTGTTGAAGGATAAGGCGGAGAGGCTCCGGCTGAATGGGCTGGAAAACTTTCTTGCGAACCGGGATGCGCCTCAGCAGGTGTCAGCGTTGATGGATGCTCCCGAAGAATATAACAACGATCCTGCTGTTGAAGAATGGCAGCTTTCATCGCACCCGAGTGCCGGTGTTGCGTGTCGCTCCTGTCATCAGGACGGGTCGACGGGTGACTGGCATGAAAAGCCGAACGCTATGATTTGTGGTACATGCCATCAATCGCAGATGAGTGGTTTTTTGGCCGGCAAGCATGGAATGCGTCTGAAGGCAGGCTTGAGCGCAATGACACCGGCGATGGCAAGAATTGCCATGAAAGACAGTGCTTCTCATCTGGCGTTATCCTGCACAAGTTGTCATTCACCACATGATGTCAATCAACAATCGGCAGGCTTCGAAGCCTGTGTGGGTTGTCATGATTCTTCACATGTCAATAACTTTGCAAACTCTCCGCATGCCGGTTTGATGGAACAGGCCAGAAGGGGAGAAATTCCTGATACGCAGTCCGTCGATTGTGCGACTTGTCATTTGCCGAGAGAAATAATTGAAGAAGCCGGTGAAAAAATTGTCAGGGTAAATCACAACCAGAATGACAATTTGCGCCCGAATCAAAAAATGATTCGAACAGTTTGTCTTGATTGTCATTCACTTGCTTTTGCCATTGACAGCCTTGCTGACCCGGCTTTGATACAAAGCAATTTTAGCGGTTTGCCAACATCTCATGTGCGTTCCATCGATATGGCTGTTGAGCGTGATGAAAAGGCAAACCAAAGAGAGAAGGTTTTTTAAAATCAACCAGGCAATAACTACTTTGGAGGTAGTCTCATGAAAAACAGTGTCTTGAAAATTGGCGCGCCTTGTGTACTTGTGGCATCGCTATTAACGGCTTGCGGGGAAGAAAAAACGGCAGGCATTGAACCCAAAATCTACACAGACTCCTTGTTTGCAGTAATGAAAGCAGACAGAACAAACTATACAAAACTGATTGTGAAACGGCTTGGTCCAAATGGAGCCAATGTGATCAAACCTGACGAACACTGGCAGGATATGGATATCGGCGCGCCTTTGCCGGCACAAATGTTCAGGGCCGGGGCAGAAGGTGTTGCTGAATTGACAGATGAATTTACCTATTCGCTGCAATCTTTATGGCCGATCAATGCCCAGAATGCGCCTCACACAGAAGCGGAAAAGAACGGTCTGAAATACATTGCCGACCACCCCGGTGAAAATTTTTACGGCGAAGAAAAGCTTGGTGATACCACCTACTTTACGGCTGTTTATCCTGATGTGGCTGTGGCTGAACCTTGTGTCGCCTGCCACAACGCACACAAGGACAGTCCGCGCAGTGATTTCAAACTGGGCGAAGTTATGGGTGGTGTGGTGATCAGGGTGCCTTTATAAATTGTTAAGGAAGCCGTTACTGTGAATAGACAATTCTTGCCGGTGGTGAAAGCAGGCGTTCTTTGGCTTTGTGTAGGTCTTGTAAGTGGTTGCGGCAACAAGGAGGCAGAGACAGGCAGCTTGCTGTATCAGCAAAACTGCAAGGTTTGCCATGCACAGGGAATTAATGGTGCGCCGATTGTTGGCAGAAGCGTCGCCTGGGAAAAGCGTCTTGTGCAGGGTGAGGATGTACTTGTTCAGCATGCCATGGAAGGTTATGGCCTGATGCCGGCCAAAGGAGGCAACAGTGAATTGAGCGAGCCCGAGGTGAGGCTGGTTGTCCGGTATATGATGAGCCAGTCTGGCAAAGAGTAGTGATTAATGAATGAGGAAGCGTTATGAGTAATCTTTATGAGCGAATTGGTGGTGAAGCGGCAGTCAACGCAGCGGTTGATGTTTTCTATAAAAAGGTGTTGGCAGATGATCGCATCAACAGTTTTTTTGAAAATTTGGATATGGCCGCACAAGCGGCGAAACAGAAAGCCTTTCTGACGATGGTTTTTGGTGGCCCCAATAACTACAGCGGGAAGGATATGCGCGCCGCGCACGCACATCTGGGTTTGAAAGAGGCGCATTTTGATGCCGTTGTTGAGCTGCTGGCTGCAACCTTGAGTGAGCTCGGAGTTTGTGCCGAGGATATCACTGAAATTGCCGGTATTGCTGCCAGTGTCAAGGATGATGTGCTCAATCGTTGACCTGTAAAAAACCGCAAGCGCCTTTTTTCTGAGGGTATTGTGCGCCGCCTCGTATTCGTGGGCCGGACAAGCCGGCCGCGCTGTTGGCTGATTGTTATGTGTTTGCCGTGCGCACCAGGGTGTTGCGGTGGAGGAGTGCGACCAGTGCGGGTGAGAGCATAATGTCGGCCAGCAAGGCGATCATGATACACAGGCCGGTTACAAGCCCGAAGTAAGCCCACTCAATGACTTCATTGAGCATGAAGATCATGAAAGCGGATGAAAGCACGATGGTTGTGAAGGTAATGGCCTTGCCGGTTGTTTGCAGGGTCAGATGAACCGATTTTTTTACATCACCGGTGCGCTGAAAAAAACGCTGGAAGTTGTGCATAAAATGTATGGTGTCATCGACGACCAGGCCCATGGCAATACTCCCTGTTAACAGGGTGGCAGTGGTCAGGTGTATGTTGAATGCGCCCATAACTCCGAGGGTTATGATGATTGGTGCGAGGTTGGGGATCATGCTGACAAGGCCGGTACGCAAGTCGCCAATCAGTAAAATCATCAGAGGAGTGATGATGATAAACGCAATGATGTAAGTTTTGGCCATACTGTAATACAGCTCCTTGAAAATATTCAGGGTCAGATCCAGCAGGCCTGTCACCTGTACCTGGTATTCGTTTCCGAAGATGTTGTCGAATTCTTTCATGAAGGCATTCATTATCGGCTGGAAGCGAATGCCATCAAGCGAGGGCGTTCTGAACGACAGTCTTGCATGGCGGAATGTGCTGTCTACCATTTTCTCCAGATCATCACTGCCGCTGTTTTCGAACAGCAGTAATTCTTGTGCTATCAACGCCGGGTCGTCGGGTATTGTGTAGAAGTCGGGTCGGTTTTCATTCAGCGCCTGATGTAATTCCTTGTTGATGTCGATAATCGAGATTACCTTGTTGAAGGTGTGATTGTCGTATTCAAAAGTATTCATCATGCTGTAAACCTGGTCAACCTTGTGCAGGAAAGCAGGATCCTTGACACCGTCCACGCGACCCGTATCGATGATGATTTCGAGAGGCGCCGCACCCGACATTTCATCATCGACAACCCTGAGTGACTGTATCAGGGGGTGTTCTGGCGGCAGCTGGTTGTATACGAAAAACGAAAATTTGATCTGAAAGGCAAAGAACAGTGAAATGCCGATAATCAAGGCCCAGCCAGACACTACTTTAAGGGGGTTGTCGGTTGCATAATCACCGCAGGCCATCAGCAAGCGATTGATCATTGCAGGTTTGTTTTCCTGTACAGGTTTTTTGATTTTTATTGGCGTAATGGCAATCAGGGCCGGTAAAAGTGTTAACGAAAAAAACAGCGCGAACAAAACCCCCACGGGTGTAATGGAGCCGAATTCGGCAATGGGTTTCATGTTGGAAGAAATGAAGGAAACCAGGCCGCCGGCCGTAGTAACACCGGTCATGAAAATAGCCAGCCCGGAATGTTGCAAAGCGTGTGCGATAGCGTCGGCCTTGCTTCTTCCTTCATCGAGTGCATGAAAGAAGGCAGTAAATACATGAACAGAATTACCAACACCCACGGCCAATAAAAAAGATGGCACAATTTGCATGGAGAAGCTGAGCCTGATGCCCATGAGCGACATAATGGACATGGCTGACAGCATCGACAGCAAGGCAACGCTCAATGGCAGAAAAATCATGACAAAGCGTTTGAAAATAAAAGCAAGCAGCAGGGCTGTCAAAACAATGCCATAGCCGGTGTATTTGAGCATTGATTTTCGGGTGGTGTCCATGAAGGACGAGGTCGTATAAGGCCCGGAAGCTACATAAATATGAAAGTCATCGCTTTGGTAGTTTTTTATTATGTTGTCAATGGCGCTCTTTATTTCGGCGTTTTCCTTGCCACCCAGCAGTTCGTTTTCATCAAATTGCCGCTTGGTGTCAGGAGTGTCTGCCTCTTCAAAACCATTCAGCACATCCAATTCATTTTCATTGGGCAGATAAACCTGGTTCTGTATCTGCATCATGGTGATTTTGCCATCGGCAGAAATGTAGTTGCCAACATAAAGCGGGTTGTTCAACGCCAATCCTTTGAGCCGGTTTATTTCATGCGGGGAAAGCGGCCAGTCTTCCAGGAATTCCTTGACAACAAGCCCTTCGTCATTGCCTAGCGTAAGACGCGCATTTACCAGGCTGTCCACCTGATTCAGGTAGGGTACATGTTGTTCAAAATCCTTGTGCAGCCGATAGAGTTTATCGAGAAAATCCCTGTCGAAAACCTCATCGGTTTTTATCGCAACCATGACGCTGTCCTCGCGTCCATACTGTCGCCTGAATTCATTGTAGCGCTGCAATGTCGGGTCGCTTTTATGAAAGAAGCTCTCCATTGAAGTGTCGAATTGCAGGTTCTTGAGTTGCGAAAAAAGCAGACCAAGAAAAGTAAACATGATCACAACGATAAGCCAGCGGAAGCGGAATGTGATTTTTCCCCAGTTTCCGAATTGTGTTTCGATCTCTTCCCTGAGATGGCCGTTGCGAATAGATTCAAGGAAATTCATGAAAAGCACTCAATCAAAAATTGTCGGGTGTGAATACGGTGTTTGCAGGGAGTGCGATTTTAGGGTTTATTTGAATAATGATAATTCGTACATACCCGCATCGGGAAAGTACCTAGCGAAAAGGGTGTGCGATATGAAACCCTTGTGACTGATGCGCCTTGTGCTGTGTAGCCACTGGGACAACATTCTGTCTGTTGCTGTGTGGCAATCAGCGCGTGATGTGTTTGAAGGGCAGCGGAGAAAAGCCGGCGCGCCCTTTTCTGCTGCCGGCACGATAGCTGTTGTCAGTGTTTATTGTGCTGTGTCGTCAATGATGTCGACGATTTCATGCGTGGCGTTGATCAGACGAACAAACTTGTTATCCACTTTCACCGTGATCTCGCCATCATTGTTGGCGGGAATGTACGGTAGGGTTCCGGGTTCGACAGGCGTTGCCTGTTCAAGAACGGCCTGATCCAGGACTTCACCTTTAACCAGCTTTTTTTGCCAGCCCGGTGGTAGTGCTTTACCGCTTTCCCGTTTTTTTTCAAGCCCTTTCGGCAGGGCTTTTTGTTTGTCGGTGTTTTCTTCAGCAGCACTGTGTTCCTTTACCTGCTTTTTGCCATCCTTGCCGACATCCTCCCGGTTGCCGGTTTGCTCATGTTTCTCATGTTTC
>JAGRJA010000430.1 GCA_020443005.1 Pseudomonadales bacterium | reverse complement strand
TACACGACGTTCTTCCGATCTGGTATACACCTTGTTCTCGCAACGCAACGGCCTTCAGTAGATGTTATTACCGGCTTGATCAAAGCCAATGTGCCCACGCGAATGGCGTTTCAGGTTTCTTCAAAAATTGATTCCAGAACCATTCTGGATCAGGGTGGGGCCGAACAGTTACTGGGTCATGGTGATATGTTATATCTGCCTCCGGGTAGCGGTGTGCCTATTCGTGTTCACGGCGCGTTCGTAGACGATCACGAAGTTCACAAGGTTGTTGATGACTGGAAGAAAAGAGGGGAGCCCGATTATATAGACGGTATTATCCAGGATCATAATGATGTGCCTGTGCCCGGTTTCAGCTCCGAATCTGAAGATAAGGATAACGAGTCTGACCCTTTATACGATGAAGCTGTAGAATTTGTGACACAAACAAGAAAGGCATCCATTTCATCCGTGCAGCGCAAATTACGCATCGGTTACAATCGTGCCGCCCGACTCATCGAAACAATGGAAGAATCCGGTGTTGTCTCTGAAATGGGGCATAATGGCTCCCGTGAAGTCTTGGCACCACCCCCACCGAAATAACAAATGAAAATGAAAATAACAGGATTTCTAACCACGCTCATCCGAATAGCCGGTATGTTATGTCTTTCTTTTTCACTTGCTGCTGAGGAGTCTGCCGAATTTTTCTTGCAACAGAAACTGGAAAACATCAATAGTCTTTCTGTTAATTTCAACCAGACAGTCCAGTCTCGTCAGGGGCGTAACCTGCAAGAAAACCGGGGAAGATTCAAGGTTACAGAAGATGGCCATTTTCTCTGGGAAACGTTCGAGCCTTTTCCGCAATTGATTCTTTCCGACAGCATAACAATCTGGGTCTATGATCCTGATCTGGAGCAGGTTACGATAAAGACCGCTGTGCATCACAGTGTCAACACACCAATGATGATGTTCAGCGGAGATAAAGCCGCATTTCTTGAAAACTTCACCATCAAATATAGCGTTAATGAACAGGGTTTATCGGTTTTCAGGCTGGAACCGGAACAGACGGATAATCTGTTTCTGTTTCTTGAGGTTTTCTTTGCTGATGACAAGCCTGTAAAGCTGCTTATTTCAGATTCCTTGCAGCAAATTACTACCTTGAGTTTTTCAGAGGTTGACATTAATCCTCAAATCGACCGGCGTGTGTTTCAATTCCAGATACCCGATAATGTGGATATTATTGATGAGCGGGTAGGGGAAAAGTGACTTTGAGTTATCAACCGCTGGCAGCAAGAATGAGACCCGATTCAATTGAGCACTATGTGGGGCAAGAGCATATTCTGGGTAAAGATTGTCCGCTGTCGAAAGCCTTGGAAGCCGGGCATCTACATTCAATGATTCTCTGGGGGCCTCCCGGTACAGGTAAAACAACATTGGCTTATATTATTGCCAATTCTGTCGATGCCCATTTTATTTCCATATCTGCAGTGTTATCCGGAGTCAAAGAAATCCGGGGCGCGATTGAACAGGCCCGACAGCAAGCAAGCTTGTCTAACAGAAAAACCATTTTATTTGTCGACGAGGTTCACCGTTTCAACAAATCACAGCAGGATGCATTCCTTCCTTTCGTTGAAGACGGTACAGTCGTTTTCATTGGAGCAACTACAGAAAACCCTTCTTTTGAACTGAACAATGCTTTGTTATCACGAGCTCGTGTGTATACGCTCAAATCGCTGAATACTGAAGATATAAAACAGGTGCTTATCAAGGCGCTTGCGACAGATGAGGTGCTTGTCAATCGTAGGCTGTTCATTGCTGCTGAAAACCTTGAACTGTTAGCCATGCTTTCTGACGGTGACGCAAGGCGTGCCCTGAATTTTCTGGAGATTTTGGCTGATCTTGCTGAAACGGATGGTCAGAAAAAAAGCGTTAGTGACAAAATGATCTATGCCGTGGCAACTCAGGGCGCAAGACGCTTCGATAAAGGTGGAGATATTTTTTACGAGCAAATTTCTGCCTTGCACAAATCAGTCAGAGGATCTGCTGTAGATGCAGCCCTTTATTGGCTTGGACGAATGCTGGATGGGGGCTGTGACCCCGTGTATATTGCCCGTCGATTGACACGGATGGCGAGCGAAGATATTGGTAATGCCGACCCGAGAGCATTACAGCTCGCACTGAATGCCTGGGATGTTCAGGAGAGACTTGGCAGCCCGGAAGGGGAATTGGCACTTGCTCAGGCCGTTCTGTATCTGGCCTCAGCACCCAAGAGCAATGCCGTCTATAAAGCATTTAATGCAATGAAACATGATGTAAAATCACTGCCTTCCTATGAGGTGCCGCTTCACCTTCGAAATGCCCCCACCAAACTGCTGAAAGAACTGGGGTTTGGCAAAGAGTACCAATATGCCCATGACTTTGATAATGCCTTTG
>JAGRJA010000035.1 GCA_020443005.1 Pseudomonadales bacterium | reverse complement strand
CCGCGATTACAGCTTTATCGATACCACGCTTGAGATCCATCGGGTTCATACCTGCTGCAACAGACTTCAGGCCTTCATTCAGTATGCTCTGAGCAAGTACAGTAGCTGTAGTGGTTCCATCACCCGCCTGGTCATTGGCCTGGGAAGCCACTTCCTTGACCATCTGGGCGCCCATGTTTTCAAATTTGTTCTTCAATTCAATTTCTTTCGCAACAGAAACGCCGTCTTTTGTTACGGTAGGCGCACCGAAAGATTTATCAAGAATGACATTTCGACCTTTTGGCCCCAGCGTTACCTTAACGGCGTCAGCCAGAACATTAACACCCGCCAGCATTTTGGCACGAGCGGAATCTCCGAATTTTACATCTTTAGCTGTCATAACAGTCTTTCCTCAATTAGGTTTTATACTTTACTGCTGATCGAATAACTTAACCTTCGATCACCCCGAAAATTTCGCTTTCGCTCATGACAATCAGCTCATCATCACCGTCTTTGATGGTTTGGCTGCCGGCATAACTCGCAAACACCACTTTGTCGCCAACTTTCACCGACATCGGGTTTACGCTGCCATTGTCAAGAACACGGCCGCTGCCCACAGCAACCACTTCCCCTTTATTCGGTTTTTCCTTTGCCGAGCCTGTCAGCAAAATGCCGCCAGCAGACTTTTCTTCCTCTGCCTCACGGCGAACTACAACACGATCGTGTAAAGGACGAATCTTCATCTTTCTTCATCTCCAAATGTTTTCAAGCGGTAAAAAAGGGGGACCTTCCCCCACTCAATTCACCCTTAACCATGCCAACAGCAATGACTGTGGCTGAAAGGTGGAGGGTTAATGGGGGCACAAAACAGAAATTCAACTCTCAAAGTGAAAAAATAACGGCTTATTTCAATCGCTGATCTTCAGTGATATCCCGACTGAATTCAGCATCAAAAACATCACCCGAATCAGGGTGCCGGAAAGAAGAACGATAAAAGGCAGTGCCTTCGCCAAAATTACTGACAACAAATCGCGATAGCCACCATTTAACCATGCAGCGACGGCTAACAGGAATCAGGCAGGCAAAACCCAGAAAATCGGTGAAAAAACCCGGCGTCAGCAGCAAGGCACCCCCTATGGCGAGAAAAAGACCCTCCGCTATTTCCCCTGCAGGCAACTCGCCTGCAGCCATTTTCTGGTTAACACGGAACAGTGTTGCGACACCTTGCTGTCTCAGCAAGGCCACACCAATAATTGCCGTCAGCAAAACCAGACCTATCGTTGGCCACGCACCTATAACGGAACCGACTGTGATCAATAGCCACATCTCGATTACCGGTATCAACAAAAAAGCCAGAAAAAGCAAACGCATCAGATCTCCCCTTTACTCATATATAGGGCATTCCGATCTCATTTCAAGCCATTTCTTCATTTTTGTTTTAATGGGTTAGAATGGCCCGGTTAAACTATGTCAAAAAGCCGATGCTTCACCAATGAATAAAAAACACATTCTCGTTATTGAAGATGAAGAAGACATTCAGGACTTGCTACGAATGAATTTAAGCTCGGCTGGTTTCTCAACTTCTTTTGCAAGCGATGGTATTGAAGGCCTTGAGCAGTGTCGAAAAAACCCGCCGGATCTCGTTCTGATCGACTGGATGCTGCCCCGCCTGGCCGGCATAGAGGTGCTCGCCGCACTGAAAAAGGAAAAAAACACAGCTGCTTTACCCGCTATCATGCTGACAGCAAAATCCGAGACAGAGAATATAACGCGCGCGCTTGATGCCGGCGCTGACGATTACATCACCAAACCCTTTGTAAACAAGGAATTGATTGCCCGTATCAACGCTGTTTTACGCCGGGCACCCGACTTCAGTCAGGACACCGGGAAAACACTGACAATCAATAAACTTTCCATTAACGCCGATACCCATCGACTTTATCTGGGCAATAACGCCATCGACATCAGCCCGACCGAATTCAGGCTGCTGTACTTTTTCATGTCCAACCCCGAAAAGGTTTTCAGTCGCGAAAATTTACTCGATCGTGTCTGGGGCACTAATGTCTATATTGATGAACGGACTGTCGATGTTCATATCCGCAGGCTGCGTAAAATCCTCTCCAGACATGCGCTGGATCACCTCATTGAAACCGTCCACGGCATCGGATACCGGTTTTCCCCTGAAACACACTGAGAAAACCCATGCATCACGGACTCAAAACAGAAATTTACAGGATCATATTTATTAGCGTCAGCGCGGTCATTTTCGGGTTGATGACGGGTTTACTGCTGCCATCCCTGCTAGCAGCCGGTTTTTTTTACTCCTGTTGGTTACTGGGGCAAACTCGCCGCTTTTACTTGTGGCTGGAAAAAAACACCGACGAACTGCCACCTGACAGCAGTGGTATCTGGGGGGATATCTTTGAAGTCATTTACAAAAGTCGCCGGCAACGGATTGAAACCCAAAAACACCTGTTGATGCAGCTTCAACAGGTTCGGGGATTCACCTCGGCCCTGAAGGAAGGTCTGGTGTTGATAAACCCGAAGGGGATTATTACCTGGTGGAATGAATCAGCTGAAAAACTGTTTTCTTTCAACGAATCAACCGACCTGAATCAGCCGATTATCAATCTGATTCGCACACCGGCTTTCATTTCCTTTTTTCAGGCAGGCAACTACAACGAACCCATCGATATCACTTCACCCCAGGATCCGGGCCTGGTAATACAGATACAAATTTCAGTCTACGGTGACCAGGAACGCCTTCTGGTCGCACAGGATGTTACACGATTGCGCCAACTTGAAAAAATGCGCAAGGATTTCGTTGCCAATGTTTCTCATGAACTGCGTACACCACTGACCGTCGTTCGAGGCTATATTGAAACCATGTCAGACCAGCTGGACACCTTTGACCAGATTTGGCATAAACCTCTTCAACAAATGCATAAACAGACAATTCGCATGTCAGATATCGTCTCTGACCTTTCGACCCTGTCACGACTCGAAACCAGCAACACAACAACGGAAGAAGACGAAATCAACCTGTTCGATATGATCAGCAACATACGACAGGATGCACTGTTGCTAGAAGACACAAAACCCATCAACATTTCGATTGAAGGTGCCGATGATATTTGTCTGATCGGTTCAAATTCAGAACTCCAAAGCGCACTGTCCAACCTGGTTTTCAATGCAGTCAAATATTCAAAGGAGGAAGGTGCCAATATCCAGGTTGTCTGGAAAAAAACTGACAATGGCCTGATGTTGAGTGTTAATGATAACGGTATCGGGATGGACCCCAAACATATACCCAGATTGACAGAACGATTCTAT
>JAGRJA010000429.1 GCA_020443005.1 Pseudomonadales bacterium | reverse complement strand
ATTCCCTTTCTTCGCTGCCCTTGTTTTCAACCACACCCGCAGGCACCGACCAAAGCCGCTCGAGGTCATAAAAACGGCGTGTTTCCGGCAACATGCTGTGCAAAACAACATCCCCGCAGTCGACCAGAACCCACTCCCCCTCATCAAGCCCCTCAATACCCAGGGGAGGTTGTTCAGCCTGCTTCAGTTTTTCAATCACTTTCTCGGCGAGTGACTTCACATGCCTGTTAGAAGTGCCGCTCACAATAATGACACTGTCCATAACATCGGTCAGACTCCTGACATCAAGACAGACAATATCCTGCCCTTTCATATCTTCCAGAATACTGAGGATGGTTTTCTCAAGGTTTTCAGCCATATTTTTCTCTTGCTACATTACTGTCGTATCAGGTATCAATGTACAGGCCATGCTGGTCAATATATTCAATCACTGCCGCTGGCAGCATGCCTTCCAAGGCAGTGTGCAATACATTCCCGGAATGCTTTCTGATTTCCTTCCGCACTGTGGTAGATGATACAGGATAAAGCGGAATATCAAGACGGGTTAACTGCCCAAACGGCAATATAGACAACCTTGAAGGCTCACACCAACTGGCCGCCTTACAACATTGGGGCAAACCGGTCGACGCGATTTTATCATCACCCCGATCAACTTCTCTCGGCAAAACAGCAATATGGGTATAACGCAAAATATCCTCACACCGATACCAGCTATCCAGACCGTCAAAAGCATCTTTCCCGACACAAAACACAATCGATACTTCGTCACCATACTGGTTCCGGAGATACATCAGCGTATCGATAGTGAAGGATTGCTTCTGCCGATTCAGCTCACAGTCATCCACCAAAACTTTTTCGTAGCCCTGAATGGCCAGTCTGGCCATCGCCAAACGGTGTTCGGCACTTGCCGAAGGCCTGCTTCGGTGGGCAGGCTCTGCACAAGGTATCAACAGCAGCAGGTCGGGGTCCAGACAATGCCGGATACCTTCAAGCATTGCCTTGTGGCCAAGATGAAAGGGATCGAAAGTCCCGCCAAAAACCGCAATAAGCTTTGGTTTCTTGTCAACGGTCACTGACGAATTTGCCCGTCACCGAGAACAATCCACTTTGTGGATGTCAGCCCTTCAAGCCCTACCGGACCACGCGCATGAATCTTGTCCGTAGAAATGCCAATCTCGGCACCCAGACCATATTCAAACCCATCGGCAAAACGGGTTGAAGCATTCACCATCACCGAACTGGAATCCACTTCTGCAAGAAAACGCCTCGCCCGCGAGTAGTCTTCAGTGATGATGGACTCGGTATGCCGGGAACTGTAGCGCTCTATATGATCCATCGCCTGATCCAGATCATTGACGACCCTTATTGATAATTTCGGCGCCAGATACTCCGTATGCCAATCCGCTTCAGTAGCCTTATCACAAGCGATCAGCGCCACTGTTCTTTCACACCCACAGAGTTCCACGCCTTTTTCCCTGAACCTTTCCGCAAGATCCGGCAGCCATTGCGTCGCTACGGACTCGGCAATGAGCAGCGTTTCCATGGCATTACATACTCCGTAACGGTGGGTTTTGGCATTCAGGGTGATAGCCATCGCCTTCTCATAATCTGCCCTATCGTCAATATAGACATGGCAAATTCCATCGAGGTGTTTGATAACCGCCACACGCGCATCCCGACTGATCCGCTCAATCAACCCCTTCCCGCCTCGTGGCACAATCACATCAACATATTCAGGCATGGCAATCAATTTGCCAACTGCTTCCCTATCCGCAGTTTCAACCACCTGAATAGCCGCCTCCGGCAAACCGGCTGTCAGCAAACCCTGAGTGAGACACTTCGCAATTGCCTGATTGGAATGAAAAGCTTCAGAGCCTCCACGAAGTATGGCCGCATTGCCCGACTTCAGGCATAACGCTGCAGCTTCAATGGTCACATTGGGCCTGCTCTCATAAATAATGCCAATAACACCCAGTGGCACGCGCATCTTGCCGACCTGAATACCACTCGGCCGAAAACACATGTCGCTGATTTCTCCTACGGGGTCTGGCAAACTGGCAACCTGACGAAGGTTTTCAACCATCCCTTCGATACGACTTCCGGTCAGCTCAAGCCGGTCGAGCAAAGCCGCATCAAGTTTACCTGATCGGCCGGCCTCCATATCCCGTTCGTTTGCTTCGAGCAAACGCTGTCTCGAATCAGCAATAATTTCTGCCGTTTCCAACAGGGCCCGGTTTTTTTCGGCCGTTGAAGCGCGCGCCATTTTTCTGGACGCTTTTCTCGCCTGTTCGCCCAGTTGTTGCATATACAAATCAATATTCATTGCATTCATTCCGAAAGTTCCGGTCAAAACCTGTCAAGTTAACATTCAGGGTGCCGTCAGGCGTTCCCATTCCGCAAGCAGTATCGCTGCCTGATCGGCATTATCTCCACACACCTCGGTATCTGCCTGGAAATCACCGCAAACTGCCGGCCTGTTAGATTTTCCGAACAACCGGCAAAGCTGATGCTCATCAAGATGAATGCAGCGAATGCCGGCCGGCTTGCCATTTGGCATACCGGGTATGCTGCTGGAAATAGAAACCGCCGTACAACAGGCACCACAATCAGGATGACAGTTTATGCGCATACAAAACCCGGCTCAGTTTTTTTCGGGGCCGAGCGGTTTCAGTACAACCAGTAGCCGGGGCAGTAACAAAAGTGCTCCCATCAGCGCCGCAAACATGGCAAGGCTGGTGAGCAAACCAAAATAAAGTGAGGGTGTAAAATTGGAGAGCGCCAAAATGGAAAAACCCGCCATAATCGTTACCGTTGTGTAGTACATGGCTTTCCCGATACTACCGTGTGAACGGTGCATTGCAGCCAGATAGTTCTGATCCACAGCAAACTCGCGTTTGAAGCGGTGTATGTAGTGAATCGAGTGATCAACACCAATACCGATAACAATAGCCGCAATCGTAATGGTCATCATGTCCAGCGCAATATTGAAGACACCCATCAACCCCATCACCAGAGCAGCAGCCAGAATATTGGGAATAATGGCTATTACCGAGAGATAAAATGATCGGAAAAGCACAAAAAACATCAGCATAATACCGACAAACACCGCGCCAAGGGTTAATATCTGTGAGCGAAACAGGCTGT
>JAGRJA010000428.1 GCA_020443005.1 Pseudomonadales bacterium | reverse complement strand
CAATGAGCTTTACATTCTCGGCAAGGTGCTGTCTGACACCGCGTTTGTTAACAAATTCCTCAACGGCATAAACAGATTTCCCAGAAAACAAGTGTCTGTCTGCACAAGCCAGGTAAACGCCATCTTCGATAAGGACTACAGTGGAATTATCTGCGATCAGCCCAATCTCGAATGTGTAGCGGTTTTTATTGAGGATATGAAGTTTGTTCATTTCAGTAGACCAGCACATGATCATGTTTTGAAATCAGGTTTTGTACAGAATGTCTGTCAAGCACTGTACAGTTTAGCGGGCATATCCGGGATATCCAGTCTGTGAACACCGGGTCTTCATTATAGATGTACAGATTTTCAATGCCATAAAGTGTGCAGGCGGATAATTTTTTCAGGTGATTTTTTTCGGTAGATGATACTTCCTGATGACTGCAAAGTTGCCAGAGTCCGTCACCGGCAAACAGCAGGCTGACCTTCTGGTCAAAAGCTGCTGCAGCCAGTGCTGCATCCAGCCCTTCTTTCGCCCGTTCATTGCCATAAGGGGTTTGCCGGAAGATAAAAAGCAGGTTTTTCTCAATTTGGGGATTATTCATTGTTCAAACCCCGAAGCAAACGACTCGGTCGGATTCTTTCAAGGCATCCACATATTCGCCCAAACCGGCAAGAACTGTATCGTCAAACATATTGCTGCTTTCTTTTTGGTAACGGTTGGCTTCTGCTGAATTAATAACACCGCGTTTTAGTGCGGCAGAGATACAGGCAACAATTTCGATATGATTATCTTTCGCAAATTTATGCCACAGCTCCGGGAGATTGTTTTCACCTTGAGGCATCTGGGTCAAGGCAGAGGTATTGAGAACGCCATCGCTTGTGAGGAAAACCCTGTATATTTGCTGATTATTTGCAATCAGTGCTTCGGCGAAGCGAAGTGCAGTCAAACTGCCTTCGGTATTCACGGGTGAACTTTGGATAACAAGGGTGAACTTCATGTGACCTACTCTGCACAGTGAAAATGATAAAAAAAGCCCCGAAATCGGGGCTTCAGGCCTTCAATTGTTGTGCTTACTCCTCACCGCCCAGAAAGCTCAGTAAAATGGTGAAAATATTATAGAGCATCACAAACAAGGTCACTGTCGCTGAGATGTAGTTGGTTTCGCCGCCGTGAACAATTTGACTGGTTTGCCACATGATAAGACCGGATGAGAGAAGGAGGAACACACAGCTGATCACGAGATGAAGTGAGGAAATCTGTAGAAACAGATTGGCAATTGCTGCAATAAAAGCGACGATAATTCCAGTCATCAGAAACCCGGTCATGCCACTCAGATCTTTTCTGGTGATGAGAATAAAGGCAGAAAGACTGAAGAAAATAAAAGCAGTGCCACCCAGTGCCAGAAAAACAGGTTCATAACCGGACATGCTGATGTAAAAATTCAGAATCGGCCCCAGTGTAAAACCGAGCCAGCCGGTAAGGGCAAATACCCAGAAAAGACCAGCAGCACTGTTTTGGGTTTTTGTAACCGCGAAAAGGCAAATGAAATAGGGGATGAGCATCCAGAGACCCAGGTATGGCACATTAAGTGCCATGGAAACTGCTGCCATTACGGCACTAAAGGTGATCGTCATGGCCAGTAGTGTATAAGTGTTTCGCAGCACCTTGAGCACTTCGGGCGAAGTGCTCGCCGAGATGCTTGTGGGCGCATTTGTGTGCATATCAAAAATTTTGTTTTCTTTCATGGTCTGGCGTTTCCCGGGCATTTGTGAAAATCAGCCCTCATCATACGACAAGTGAAAAATATATCAATATCACCCACAGCTTTCTTGAAGTCAGGTTTTTAGCAGGGTTTTTGCGCATTCAATAATTTTTCGACGATGGATGATAACTTTGAGGCGGCTACCTCCAACCTGTCGCCATAAAACTGCACTTCGAATGCCGGCAAGCAACATCGCTCTTATTTTATTGACATTGTCTTTTTGCTGAAGAAATTGAGGTTGGCCATTCACCTGTATTCTGAAGCGAAAGGTACTCAGCGTATCGGCATAGATAGAAGCGGCATTGGCGATAATGTTTTCGTGGGTAAGCGGGAAATGCTCGATTTGCTGTTTACATTGACTGATTCTGCTGGCGACTACCTGAAGCATACTCTGGTGAGCAGTTAATTTTCTTTCGAGATAAACCATACCGAGCACATAACGCAAGGTATCACTTGCCTGGGTTGATTGTTGTTGCAATATATCAACGGTCTCCGACAAGCCGTTTTTAAGGTGGCTCTTGTCAATGAAAACAGATTCCGTATTTTTGGGATCTGTTTCGAGTAATGCATACATCATGGTTTCGAGATCGCGATTATCAGCGAGGCCTTTTTTGGCGAGATCGTCAACCAGTTTTCCGGCTTGAACCATGCCTGCAATCGCCAGAACCTGCTCTTCAAAACTGTGTTTCACAAATGTTCATACCTTTGAATATCTATTGATCGGAAGGGTAGGCGTGTGTAATTGTAGCGCTACCCAGACAAATATCACCTTCGTAAAATACGACAGCCTGACCGGGCGTAACAGCGCGCTGGGCCTGTTCAAAAGAAACCGTTACGCGGCCTTTATCACAAACAATCCGGCATGCCTGGTCAGGTTGGCGGTAACGGGTTTTCGCCATGCATGCAAAAGCCTGGCCGTCCTCAACCGGTGCTTCTGTAATCCAGTGAAGGTTGTCGGCTGTCAATGTGTTCTTGAACAGCCGGGGGTGGTTGTTGCCCTGACCGACAATCAGTACATTTCTCTCCAGATCCTTGTCGAGTACATACCAGGGTGCTTCAGAAGCTCCTTTGAGGCCGCCAATTCCCAAGCCCTGTCGTTGCCCAATGGTGTGATACATCAGCCCCTGGTGCGTGCCAATAACCTGACCTTCAGTGGTTTCGATATTGCCAGGTCGGGCAGGAAGATATTGTTCAAGAAAATCATTAAAGCGCCGCTCCCCGATAAAACAGATGCCGGTTGAATCCTTCTTGTTATGGGTGACAAGAGCATGCTGTTCAGCGAGGGCCCGTACTTCAGGTTTTCGCATATCGCCAATGGGAAACAGCGTATCCTTTAACTCTGCTTCGCCAACTGCACAGAGAAAATAGCTCTGATCCTTGTTGTTATCCAGCCCCTTTCGCAGGAAAACACGACCCTTGTGTTGAATCGTACGCACATAGTGGCCAGTAGCAATAAGGTCGGCACCCAAGAGCCTGGCATAATCAAGAAACACCCTGAATTTGATTTCACGGTTGCAGAGAATGTCCGGGTTGGGTGTCCTTCCGGCCTTGTATTCATCGAGAAAATGTTCGAATACATTATCCCAGTATTCAGCTGCGAAGTTGGCCGTATGCAGCTTGATGCCGAGTTTTGCGCAGACTTGTTGCGCATCAGCCAGATCGGTTTTGGCCGTGCAGTATTCCGTGCCGTCATCTTCATCCCAGTTTTTCATGAAGAGACCTTCAACCTGATAGCCTTGCTGTTTCAGTAAAAGGGCAGAAACAGAAGAGTCGACACCACCGGACATGCCTACAATTACCTTGATTTTGGCGAGATCATTTTTTGTCATGAGCGGGGTAGTTCGTGAATCATATCGAGAGGGTATTGATGCCCGCTTCGGTAATCATCAATCACCTTTAAAACCAGAGGGCTTCGCATTTCAGATTGTCGAGCCAGAATTTGCGAATAGGGTAGCCACAAGGCATCGATAATACCCTCATCATACTTCTGGTGGAGCTGTTCTACAGGTGTTCCGGCAAAAGCCAGTCGCTGATAGGTGATATGGTTATGGGGGGAGTGATAAATATAAATACCAATCAGATAATCGATAGTAACCCGCCACCCGGTTTCTTCGAGTGTTTCTCTGGCCGCTGCAGTCAGCAGGCTTTCTCCCTCATCCCAGTGCCCTGCGGGTTGATTGAATACGGCTTTTCCGTTGTCTGTTTCATGAACCAGCAGGAAACCGTCATTATTTTCGACAACGGTGGCAACGGTAATATGCGGTGTCCAGTTACTCATTTCGGATTGCGGATAAGGTATTGGGGGGTGCTCATCCTATCTT
>JAGRJA010000427.1 GCA_020443005.1 Pseudomonadales bacterium | reverse complement strand
TGGAAAATGATGCCCGTTGAAGTTGGAAGGAGACGCGAGAAGGCGGTAGAAGAAGAAGGAGCATTGCGTGAAATACTGGATGAGAATAGCGACAAGTATGATGAGGAGGCACAGGAAGTCTGGGAGATGGCTCTTCAGCTGGAGGGTATTACCCGGAACGTAGGCAAGCACGCAGGGGGCGTGGTTATTGCTCCGGATAAGCTCACCGATTTTTGTCCTCTTTATTGTGATGAAAGCGGGGAGGGCCTGGTTACCCAGTTTGATAAGGATGATGTGGAGCAGGCCGGTCTGGTCAAGTTTGACTTTTTGGGGCTCAGGACACTGACGATTATTGACTGGGCAAAAGCGATTATCGACAAGCGTCTTGAAATTGAGGGCAAGGAACCTCTGGTGATTGAACACATTCCGCTCGATGATCACCCTACTTTTGAAATGTTGAAGCGAGCAGAAACAACGGCCGTTTTTCAACTGGAATCGCGTGGCATGAAGGAGTTGATAAAAAAACTCAAGCCTAGCTGTTTCGAGGATATTGTTGCACTGGTTGCGCTTTACCGGCCAGGGCCCTTGCAATCCGGCATGGTGGATGACTTCATCGATCGCAAGCATGGAAGGGCTGAAATGGCCTTCCCCCATCCCCATTATCAACACGATGACCTGAAACCTGTTCTCAAGCCGACCTATGGCATTATCCTCTATCAGGAACAGGTAATGCAGATAGCTCAGGTATTGGCGAAATTCAGTCTGGGTGAAGCGGATCTTTTGCGGCGCGCCATGGGCAAGAAGAAAGCCGAAGTTATGGCTGAGCAACGCAAGATATTCATAGACGGCGCTGTCCAGAACAATCTTGACGAAGATCTTGCCGGCAATATCTTTGATTTGATGGAGAAATTTGCCGGCTACGGTTTCAACAAGTCGCATTCGGCGGCTTATGCACTGGTTTCTTATCAAACCGCATGGCTGAAAACCCATTTTCCCGCCGAATTTATGGCTGCGGTACTTTCAGCGGATATGCAGAACACTGATAAAGTGGTCACGCTGATTGAAGAATGCCGGTCAATGAAGCTGGAAGTTACTCCACCTAATGTCAATAACGGTGAGTTTTCCTTTACCGTGGATGAAGATCGCAGGATCATTTATGGGCTTGGTGCGATCAAGGGTTTGGGAGAAGGCCCGGTCGAGGCGTTAATAGCGGCAAGGCAAAGCGGAGGAGATTTCAGGGATCTTTTTGATTTTTGTGAGCGGGTTGATCTTAAAAAAGTCAACAAGCGGGCACTCGAAGCGTTGATTCGCTGTGGGGCGCTTGATGAGCTGGCTCCGAGCCTGCCCGAAGGCGATAACGATCTCGGCTATTCGCGAGCCATCATGTTTCATGCCATTGCCGATGCTGTAAAAATGGCTGAACAATCAGCACATAACCAGAACAGCGGCATGGTGGACCTTTTTGGCGATGCCTTGCCCGGTGGCGAATCGAACCATGATGTTTATGCTGGGTATCGAACAGTTCACCCCTGGAGTATGCGGGAGAGGCTTTCTGCTGAAAAGGATACACTGGGCCTCTATCTCACCGGTCACCCCATTGATGAATACCTGCGGGAGTTGCGCCGTTTCGTCCCTTGCCGAATTTCTGACCTCAAGGTAGATCGGGATAGAAAACCACAGGTAATTGCAGGGCTTGTTGTCAGTATGGTGGTGAGGAAGAACCAGAGTGGCAACGAGATGGCAACTTTGATGCTGGATGATCGTTCGGGAAGAATAGAAGTCACACTCTTTAATGATGCGTTTGTCAAATACCGCGAAAAACTTGTCAAGGATACGCTGCTGGTTGTTGAAGGTAATGTTCGTGAAAGCAATTTTAACGACAGCGGCGGATTGACCGTGCGTGTCAGTTCTGTGCAAACAATAGCCGAAGCTCGAATGCTTTATGTGAAAGCACTGGAAATCTCCCTTGATAGCCTGACAGTTGATGCCTCGACATTGGGCCAGGTTGATGCCGTACTTCAACCCTTTGCGGGTGGTGCGTGCCCGGTCTGGATTCACTATCGAACGGCACGGGCAAGTGGCCGGATCAGGCTTGGTGAAGAGTGGCGGGTGTCACCGGAAGATGATCTGCTTCATGACTTGCAAAAAGCGCTCGGTAAAGACAGTGTCGAACTGATTTATATCGAGTAAACTGTGCCCAATCGGCATTTTTTTATGGCATCATATAAGCTGTGTGTGGAAATTGGATCAATCTGAATGCAGAACTCTCTCGATTTTGAACAGCCGATTGCCGAACTGGAAGCCAAGATTGAAGAGTTGCAATTGGTCAGTAATGACAATCAGCTTAATATCGCTGAAGAGCTGAAGCGTCTGCGTGAAAAAAGTGCCCGTCTTACCGAGAAAATCTACAGTGATCTCAGCCCTTGGCAGGTTGTTCAGGTTGCCCGCCACCCCAAACGACCCTATACCCTGGACTACATTCCGCTTTTGTTTACCGAGTTTGAGGAACTGCATGGGGATCGCCGATTTGGTGATGATAAATCCATTGTAGGTGGTCTGGCCCGATTGGGTGAAAAACCCGTTATGGTGATTGGTCAGGAGAAGGGTCGCACTGTTCATAATAAAGTTGCCAGGAATTTCGGGATGCCAAAGCCCGAGGGCTATCGCAAGGCTTTGAGGCTGATGGAAATGGCCGAGCGTTTTCGCCTGCCCGTATTGACCTTCATTGATACACCGGGAGCCTATCCCGGTATTGACAGTGAGGAGCGAGGGATCAGTGAAGCAATTGCGACCAATCTGGCGGTTATGTCCCGTTTGAAAACCCCGGTAATTTGCACCGTCATCGGAGAGGGTAGCTCAGGTGGTGCGCTGGGAATTGGTGTGGGAGATCAACTGAATATGCTTCAGTTTGCGACCTACTTTGTGATTTCACCCGAAGGATGTGCGAATATAATCTGGAAGACCAGTGAAAAGGCACCAGAGGCGGCCCAGGCGATGGGGGTTACATCCGATACACTTCTGGAACTGGGTATTGTCGATGAAGTGATTCCCGAACCATTGGGCGGCGCACACCGGAATCTGGAGCTTATGGCCAAAACACTCAGGGAAAGACTGCTGTTGCAGCTTGAGCACTTGCAGTCAATACCACTGAACGACTTACTGGATAAGCGCTACCAGCGCCTGCTTTCTTACGGCAACTGATCACGGGTGCAGAAAGGTTCATGACATTAACCCCTTCAGCATTGAGAAAAGCGCTTAAACCCTGCACATTTGCGAGGCGTTTTGTGGTTGCTTTCAGTGGCGGCCTCGACTCACTGGTTTTGCTCCATCTTTTACAGGACCTGAATCTGCAAACGCCTATTATCGCACTGCATATCAATCATCAGCTGAGTGAAAATGCCGATCATTGGCAGGCGCATTGTGAAAGAACCTGTGAGGCACTGAAGATTAAATGTTTCAGTCGTTCAGTGACGGTTGTTAAAGGCGAACGCGGTCTGGAAGATGCAGCCAGAGAAGCTCGTTATCGGGAATTTTCCGAGTTCCTTGAGCCGGGAGACTGGTTGCTGACAGGTCATCATCTCGATGATCAGGCCGAAACCTATCTGTTGAGGCTTACCCGCGGCAGCGGTCCGAGGGGCCTGGGGGGAATGCCGCAAACCCGCAAGATGGGCAAGGGGCGAATACACAGACCCTTTATCAACTTTTCGAGAAAGGATCTGGAAGCATATGCCTATGAACAGGGATTGAACTGGGTTGAAGACGAGAGCAACGCCGACCTGATGTTCGATCGCAACTACCTTCGGCATGAAGTCATTCCGCCGCTCAAACACCGTTGGCACTCCATTCTGCAAAATATTCAGCGGAGTGCACGCTTGTCCAGGGAGTCAGAGGAGTTGAATCGCGAATTGGCGGCGATTGATCTTTTCGCCTGTTATCCACGCCATGATCGCTACGGGCTGTCGATTGCTCTGGGTTATCTGAAAGGCTGTAGTGCCGTTCGCCAGAAAAATATCGTGCGTTACTGGATTGAGGATAACGATGTCGAATTGCCTG
>JAGRJA010000426.1 GCA_020443005.1 Pseudomonadales bacterium | reverse complement strand
ATTAATAACTTTGCCGGAGGCATTCTCATCCATACCCAGAATCAACCCTCTGCGCCTGTTCAAATCACCGACAACATCCCCCATATTCTCTTCAGGAGTCACAACTTCCACCTTCATAATCGGCTCAAGCAGAACAGCCCCACCTTCATTCGCAAGTTTTTTGGTCGCCATGGATGCGGCAACCTTAAAAGCCATTTCATTCGAATCAACATCATGAAATGAGCCATCAAAAATAGTGGCTTTAAGCCCCAGAAGCGGATACCCGGCAAGAACCCCATTTTTCATCTGCTCGGAAATACCTTTTTCCACTGCCGGGATATATTCCTTTGGAACCACCCCGCCAACAATCTCGTTAACAAACTCAAGACCTTCCGCAGACTGGTCTTCCGCTGGCTCAAATTTTATCCAGACATGCCCATATTGACCGCGCCCACCTGACTGACGAACAAACTTACCTTCGATTTCACAGGTGTTTCTTATTGCTTCACGATAGGCCACCTGAGGCTTGCCAATGTTTGCCTCCACATTAAACTCCCGGCGCATACGATCCACCAGGATATCCAGGTGGAGCTCGCCCATTCCGGAAATAATTGTTTGACCACTCTCTTCATCAGTTCTTACACGAAACGAAGGATCTTCCTGCGCGAGCTTGCCTAAAGCAATACCCATTTTCTCCTGATCCGGCTTTGATTTTGGCTCAACCGCCACAGATATAACAGGCTCTGGAAAGACCATTCTTTCCAGCACAATTGCATTATCCTGATCACAAAGCGTATCACCGGTAGTGACATCCTTTAGACCAATCGCAGCCGCTATATCCCCTGCGAGCACCTCTTTAATCTCTTCCCGATTGTTGGCGTGCATTTGCACCATACGACCAACACGCTCTTTTTTCTCCTTAACAGAGTTATAAACGCTTGTACCGCTCTCCAACTTGCCAGAATAAACGCGGAAAAATGTCAATGTACCCACAAATGGGTCTGTAGCTATTTTAAACGCAAGGGCAGCAAACGGAGCATTATCATCAGCTTCACGCGATGCAGGCGTCTCATCCTTATCCAGCAGCGTCCCTTCAATAGCCTTCACTTCTTTCGGAGATGGCATGAATTCAATAACGGCATCCAGAACAGCTTGCACACCTTTGTTTTTAAATGCGGAACCACCCAAAACCGGCACTATCTCATTAGCCAGGGTTCTCGCTCGAATACCTGCCTTAATCTCTGCCTCGGTCAGCTCACCTTCTTCAAGATATTTTTCCATCAACTCTTCGGTTGCCTCAGCAGCCGCCTCAACGAGATACTCACGCATCTCGTTACACTGATCAGCCATATCCTCAGGCACATCCTGATACTCGAAAGTCATACCCTGATCAGCTTCATTCCAGATAATTGCCTTGTTCTTGATAAGATCAACAACACCTTTAAAATTATCTTCAGAGCCTATCGTCATCTGAAGCGGCACAGCATTAGCACCGAGCCGCTCCCGCAGCTGCTTGACAACCATTTCGAAATTTGCACCCGCGCGATCCATCTTGTTAACAAAGACCATTCTTGGCACTTCATAGCGATTAGCCTGACGCCACACCGTTTCTGTTTGCGGCTGCACACCAGATGAACCGCATAATACAACCACAGCACCATCGAGCACTCTCAGGGAGCGTTCAACCTCAATCGTAAAATCAACATGCCCAGGAGTGTCGATAATATTAATCCGGTGCTCATCAAACTGAGCCTCCATCCCACGCCAAAAACATGTTGTCGCGGCCGAAGTAATTGTTATACCCCGCTCCTGCTCTTGCTCCATCCAATCCATGGTTGCAGCGCCATCATGAACCTCTCCAATTTTATGAGACAATCCTGTATAAAACAGAACGCGCTCTGTTGTAGTTGTTTTTCCTGCATCAACATGAGCACAAATACCAATATTACGATATCGAGCAATGGGGGTTTTACGAGCCACAATCTATACCTATTTTTATCAACAAGTGAATACACAAAAGGCAGCCCCGAAGCTGCCTTTTAATTTTTTTCATGAATTAAAAGCGGTAATGCGCAAAAGCCTTGTTTGCCTCTGCCATACGATGAACATCTTCACGCTTTTTGACAGCCGAACCTTTACCTTGCGATGCATCCAACAATTCACCGGCAAGCCGCTGAGGCATAGACTTTTCATTTCTGGAGCGAGAATACTCAACAAGCCATCGCATCGCCAGTGCCGTTCGCCTGGAAGGACGAACCTCAACAGGAACCTGATAGGTAGCACCACCTACCCGACGGGATTTCACCTCTACAAGAGGAGCAATGTTTTCAAGGGCTTCTTCAAAGACTTCTACAGGGTTTTTACCCAGACGCTTCTCAACAATTTCGAGGGCGCCATAAACGATACGCTCGGCAACTGATTTCTTGCCGCTGATCATGACATGGTTCATGAACTTAGCCAACACCACATTGCCATACTTCGGATCCGGCAAAATCTCTCGCTTTGCAACT
>JAGRJA010000425.1 GCA_020443005.1 Pseudomonadales bacterium | reverse complement strand
GTTATAACAACATCAGACTGTTTATAAGAAAGTGGCATGCCACTGGCTATACGCAGTTGCTCCTTGACAATATCAATGCCGGTAACCATTTCTGTCACGGGGTGCTCAACCTGAACCCGGGTATTCATCTCAATGAAATAAAAACCACCATTCTCATAAAGAAACTCGAAAGTACCCGCCCCACGATAGCCCATGTCCACGCAAGCCTTGACACAGGCTTCGGCAACTTCATTACGCACTTCATCGGGAATACCTGGCGCCGGAGCTTCTTCAAGCACCTTCTGGTGTCTTCTTTGTAACGAGCAATCGCGATCGCCCAGATGGATGGCATTTCCCTGCCCATCGGCCAACACCTGGATCTCCACATGACGAGGATTTTCCAGAAATTTTTCCATATAGACCGTATCATCGCCAAATGCAGCCTTGGCCTCTGACTGAGTAACATAAATGGCATTAGGCAGATGCGCCTCGCTATGCACAACGCGCATTCCCCTGCCACCTCCGCCGGCCGCCGCCTTGATGATAATCGGATAACCGATCTCGCGAGCTATCCTGATCGAGCGGTTCACATCCTGATCCAGCGGGCCGTCAGAACCCGGAACAGTTGGTACACCGGCTTTTTTCATTGCAGCAATGGCGGAAACCTTATCTCCCATCAAGCGAATCACATCCGCAGTGGGGCCGATGAAAACAAAACCGCTATTTTCAACCTGCTCTGCAAAATCAGCATTTTCTGCCAGAAACCCGTACCCCGGGTGAACAGCAACAGCGTCTGTGATTTCCATGGCACTGATAATGGCAGGTATATTCAGATAGCTTTGCGCTGAAGGGGCAGGCCCGATACAAACCGATTCATCGGCCAGCTTGACATGCATAAGATTCCGGTCAATTTCGGAATGCAATGCAACTGTCCTGATGTCCAGTTCCTTGCATGCACGGAGTATCCTCAGTGCAATTTCACCCCGGTTGGCGATAACGACTTTATCCAACATATTAGATCCTTTGATGTAACAGCCCGCGTCAAAAAGTATGTATCTGGCAACAGCGCAACTCTAGACAATCGTAATCAATGTCTGTCCGAATTCCACAGGCTGACCATCTTCAACAAGAATAGCCTCGACAACACCGGCTTTATCTGCCTCCAGCTGATTCATCATTTTCATCGCCTCGACAATACAAATCACATCCCCCGCCTTGACTTGTTGTCCGACTGAAACAAACGGTTGCGCACCGGGTGACGGCGACCGATAAAAAGTACCGACCATTGGCGAAGTAATGGCATGCCCTTTATGGGCGGGTGCTGTTTCTGCTGCCGACTCCGCAACCGGTGCAGCGACAGGCGCCGCCGCAACCGGCGCCGAAGGCGTAAAAGAAGCCGCCGGTATTTGCACAGTTGAGGCTCGACTGATGCGCACAGATTCCTCGCCCTCCCGAATTTCAAGCTCTGCAATATTGGACTCTTCCAACAACTCAATCAGCTTTTTAACCTTACGAATATCCATAGACAAGCACTCTCTACAATTTCCTGTTTAATCAATCAGTTGGAAAACACTCAGGTTCTGAGGCTTTCTATATAGTCAAAGGCCGCATTCAATGCGACCACATAACTGCGTACACCGAGCCCGCAAACAACACCCTCAGCAATATCGGAGAAATAGGAATGCTGCCGAAAGGCTTCCCTTCGATGAATATTGGACAGATGGACTTCAATGAAAGGAATTTCAACCGCCAACAAAGCGTCGCGCAAGGCAACGCTGGTATGCGTAAAGGCAGCGGGATTGAACAAAATAAAATTTACACCTTCACGGCGTGCATCATGAATCCGGTCAATCAATTCATATTCTGCGTTACTTTGCAGTGACAACAGGTGGTGCCCCCTGTCCCGCGCCATAGCTGTAAGCTTCTGATTGATGTCTTCGAGCGTATCAGCACCATAAACATCAGGCTCACGAGTGCCCAGCAAATTAAGGTTCGGGCCATGCAAAACAAGAATTGTTGCCATGAAAAGACCTGCAGGTGTTGGACTGAAAACTGGTCATGAAGTTTGCCTGACAACGAAGATAATGTCCAGAAATAGCGTGTTTCGACGATTTTAGCGACAGGATACCCTCTCGTTTCCTGCAGCCTTTGACACACAACTTGCTGACAAGAGCCGCTCTACAAGCTGTCAATGTATTCCAGCACCACCGACTCCCTCAGCAACTGCGGCAACACCACCACCTTGCCTTCACTATCGAACAAAAGATACAAGGGCACGCCGGATCGACCAAAAGCGGAAAGCAAACGGGTTATTGCCGGGTTGTAACTTGTCCAGTCGCCTTTGAGATAGTGCACGCCTTTTCTGTCAAGCGCCTGATAAAAAGCATCTGAAGAGAGCGCATTTTTCTCATTCGCCAAACAGGTAATGCACCAGTCAGCCGTCAGATTGACAAACACAGGCTGTTTTTGCGCCAGCAATTGCTCCAGCCTTTCTTCTGAGTAAACCTGCCATTCTGTTGTATTCAACGGTGCACTCAGCGGTTTCAGAGAGTGGATGGAAAACAAGGGGGATCCAAATGGCACGACCGCCAACACAAGTGCGACAGGCAATATCCAGCGCGGGGATGGCCCTGACAGCTTCACCAATGGGCGACGGGACAACAAGGCACCGATAAAAAGCAACACGCACCCGGCAACAACCGATGCAACAGCTTTGCTGCCCAGTTGATGGCTAAGCACCCACAACAACCAGATTGACGACAGATAAAGCGGGTAAGCCAGAAGTTTGCGAAGCTTGACCATCCACAAACCGGGGCGAGGCAAACGGTTCAGCAATGACGGCAAATAACTTAATAAAAGAAAGGGGAAGGCCAGACCAAAACCCAGAAAAACAAAAATAAAAACAGTCTCAAAACTGTTTTGGGTCAAGGCATAGCCCATCGCCACACCCATAAAGGGAGCAGAACAAGGACTTGCAACCACTACGGCCAGCGCCCCCGTCATAAAGGAAGAGG
>JAGRJA010000424.1 GCA_020443005.1 Pseudomonadales bacterium | reverse complement strand
GGAAAAATAAACCCGGATAAAAGCAATGACGGCACAATAATGAATATTGCCAAAAACATAGCCTGCTGCTGGGTAGCTGCAATTAAAGAAATCAACAGCCCAAGCGAAATCATGGCCATAACAAAGACAAGCGCGAGTAAAAAGAGGAGCACATGTGAGGAGGGTTGTGGCAAATCAAAAAGCCCCCAACCAGTCGCCAGAATAAAATAGAAATCGGCCAACGCAATAAAAACATAAGGGCACAGCTTGCCGAATACAAATGCCGACTTGCTTAAAGGCGTTACAAGTAATTGTTCAAGCGTGCCTTTTTCCCTTTCACGCACAACCGATATTCCGGTAAGAATTAGCGCAATCTGCATAATCAAGACACCGATTACACCCGGCAAAAAAAACCAGGTTTCCTTTTCTTCCGGGTTAAAAAGAACCTCTGTATCCATGATAAACGGGTCTTGTGCGATAACAAAATTACCGGCATCCGCATCCAGAAAATACATGTTCTGCGTGACATCATCGTCAGTGGTAGCATCGGAATGGTATTTCATCGCTGTAGCTAATGAAGGCATAGTGCCATCCACAAAAAATGTGATGTGTGGCTGGCTATTCTCTACCAATTCGGCCGAGAAATTTTCATCGATATAAAGTCCTGCTTTTGCCCTGCCCGAACGAATCTCATCAACTATTTGCTGTTTGTCTTCAACTTCATAAAGATCAAAATACCCATCCATCCACAAATTGGTTTTAATCAGATTAGTAAAAAATGATTTATCTGCATCGACATATGCCATCTTTACATTATTGGGTTCCAGCTTTAATGCAACACCAAAGAGGATTAATAACAAAACAGGCATCACAACAATAAGTGCCAATAAACGCGGGTCCCGATAAAGCTGTATCAACTCTTTTTTCATCAATGCAACAATCATAATCGAAAACCCTATAAACGATTTATCGCGATGAATACATCTTCCAAATTGGCTTTTGTGAAAACCAGTTGACACTCAAATCCACATTGCGCTGAAATCAGATTCTGTATATAAACTTTTTCAAGAGAAGGTTTGGCTATAATTCGCAACTCAGAACCAAATTGATTTACCAGGATAACGCCTTCTTGCTTATACAATAACTCATGAATTTTTGGGTCGTAACGCATCGGCGTAGTGTAAACCCGCGCATCACCCAATGCATCAAGCACACTCTCAGGCGTACCTTGTGTCGTCACTGACCCGGAGGTAATAAACGCCAGACGATGGCAGCGTTGCGCTTCTTCCATATAGTGTGTTGTGACCAGCAGTGTTTTTCCCTGTGCACTGAGTTGATAAAGATCGTCCCACATGGTCTTTCGTGTAACAGGGTCAATACCTGCGGTGGGCTCATCGAGGAAAAGTACCAAGGGGTCATGCACAAGCGCGCAGGTCAACGCCAGACGACGCTGATAACCGCCCGATAATGCACCCGCTTTCCTGTCGAGAAACTTTTCCAGATCATAGCGCTTCAATAAATCAAGATATATCTGCCTGTCATTTACGCCATATAACTTCGCGTAAAAACTGATATTTTCGAGAACGGTAAGCTCTTCGTACTGACCGAAATGCTGGGCCACATAACCAAATTCCTTTTTTGCTTCCCGAATGGACTTTTTATTGATAAATACTTCGCCGGCATCCTTGTCTATCAGGCCGCATAACAGGCGAATCAGTGTTGTCTTTCCGGATGCATTGGGCCCCAGCAAACCAAAAATTTCTCCTTGATTAATGCCAAGAGAAATATCATTAATGACCTGCTGTTTACCAAAAGATTTTGAAATATGGCGAACATCAATCATCTGCACTCCATTGCCTCTTGCCTTTCCAGGTACATTCGCTGGTTTTCAAAGGTTTTTTGGTGTGGTGTGATACACCACCCGGCTGCCACCAACTGCTACTTGTTCATGAGGTATGCAGGTTGAGCTTGAGCCCCAACACCTCAGAGGGTTTGCCAAAAATTTCCGTGTGCGCTTCAAAACTCAAGACCTCGGCATTCGGAAACCGCGCAAAAAACTCATCAAAAACAATTTGCAGAATGACAAGCGCAATTCGTCGGCCAGGGCACATATGCTCACCATAGCTGAAGGAGAGATTCTTCTCTTTTCTAAGGGCGCGACGCTCGGAAATTTCTTCCTTGCTCAGGCCTGGGGGTATCTGGCTTCGGTTCGGGTTAAAACTCAAGGGCTCTGCAAACCCTTGTTCATCGAGATTTGCAGAAACGAAATTCAGGTAAATCAGGCTGTTGCCCTGTATTTCATCCCCCATGAGAATGGCATCTGCCGGTGCATATCGGGGTAAAAGGCCGCCCAGTTTTTTCTGGGTAACACGGATCATTTCAAGCACGGCTTCCCGTTTTTCATCCATTGTTCTATCCGGCGAAAAATAATAAGCCCTCACATCCTCGGGCTTATTGTAAGCATCGCCATTTATCAGAAACTCGAGACAAAGGCAGAGAAAATTGCCAGTGGCACCTAAACCTGCCTGAAACAGGCCACAAACCACCTCGATATAACAGCGCAACCTGCCCTCACCACTTTCAATGACTTTTTTAGCCAGGTCATAGAGCAAACAATCAGTACGCCCGGCTTTTTCCAGCGAATCAACATAGCCCATTAATTGTTTTTCAATAAAGTCGGCAAGCTCATCGTGCGCCTCCAGTGACTTGATTTTTTCCTCATCGGACGCCAGCAAATTAATCAAACGAATTGCCTCATCGGCCTGTTGTATCCTGGCTTTCTTGTCATTTTCATCGATGAAATCCAGACCGGTTACATGAGAGGTAATGAGAAAGGTCAACGGTTTGGCAAAGTCCTGCAAAAACTCTACTTCGCCGTTATTGGCAGAAGCTTTTTCTGCAAGGCTGTCACAAAGCTCATCAGTACATTTTTTGATAAAGGCCTCATGCTGGTCTACAGAAGCACCATTAAAATGATTGCGAATATCCTTTCTTAATTCATTATGGATAGGATCATCATTACCCAGGTTACTGGAAAAAATATCACAGATTTTTTGATCAATTTCAGTCTTTCCGGGAATAGAGGCAAAATAATCAAAAAATCTGAGATCTTTTTAGATCGGAAGAGCACACG
>JAGRJA010000423.1 GCA_020443005.1 Pseudomonadales bacterium | reverse complement strand
TCAACAGAAGACGGGTCAGTCACATTAAGCACCATGCCTTCACCTTTCACAGAAGACTCCGCAAAATGACGGGAAATGGATTCAGCCCCTTCAACGGAAGTTGCCGTTCCAATTACCGTTGCGCCTTTTTTACCAAATGCCTCGGCAATACTTTTTCCGATACCGCGACTGGCACCGGTGACCAGTACAATTTTCCCTTCAAAACTCATAGTGTTTACCTTTAATTTACAAACGATAGTTATTAGCCCAGAGCCGACAATGCCGCATCAAAATCTTCCGGTGTTTCAAGCGCAAATGCATTCAACGCCTTATCGATACGCCTGCTCAAACCGGCAAGCACCTTACCTGGCCCACACTCTACGGTGTTTTTTACACCGGATTCTATCAAGGCCTTGACGCAGTCCACCCACAAGACAGGGTGATCAATTTGCTGAACCATCAACGCTTTGATTTTTGCAGGATTGGATTCTGTTTTCGCATTCACATTGTGAACGATGGGTATGCGCGGGCTTGAGAACAGGGTTTGCTCGATTGCCACAGCCATTTCTTCTGCGGCTGTTTTCATCAGACTGGTATGGAAAGGAGCGCTGACCGGCAAGGGCATGACACGCTTTGCACCAGCCTCTTTTAAAAGCAAAGTCGCCGCATCTACTGCAACAGCCTGACCCGCAATAACGACCTGCCCAGGTGAATTGAAATTGACAGCTTCAACCACCCCTGCAGAAGAGGCTTTCTTGCAGATATCAACAATGACACTGTCTTCCAGACCCAGAACAGCCGCCATACTGCCTTCACCTCTGGGAACCGCTGCCTGCATGCTTGCACCGCGTTGCCTGACCAGCATGACAGCCTCACTGAAATCAATGACACCGGCACAGACCAACGCAGACCACTCACCGAGGCTATGGCCGGCCATATAAGCCGGAAGCACACCATTTTCCTGTTGCCAACATCGCCACAAGGCTACGCTCGATGTCAACAACAAGGGTTGAGTGACTTCCGTCTGGTTGATTTGATCCTGCTCACCGATCTGTGACATTGACCACAAGTCATAACCAAGAACAGCGGACGCTTCCTGAAAAGTCTTTTCGACAATTGTAAATCTGGCAGCCATATCGGCCAGCATGCCTATTTTCTGCGAACCTTGCCCTGAAAAAACGAATGCGGTATCCGATCCGGCCATAGAGAAGTTCTCCTTTAAGTTACTGATTGAAATGCGAGGAAAGTTTGAGTGGCAGTTCAAGTTTGCTTTCGCACGCAGCCAGCTCGATGGCATGGGCAAATGCATTGGCATTTGCACTGCCATGGCTAACAACTGCCGTCGAATTCAGGCCAAGCAAGCTGGCTCCATTATAACGACAAGGGTCAATTTGCGCGCAAAAGGCCTCTACAAAACCAGCAATAACGGGCATGTATTCACGCTGTGTTTTGTCGAGATCAGTCAACAACATGCCACTGATCAATCGGGCCAGCCCCTGACTCGCCTTGATCAGGGTGTTACCGACAAAGCCATCACAAACAACAATGTCAACATTGCCTGTAAATACATCATTGCCTTCAACAAAGCCAACATAATTGAGCTGAGCAGACGCCTTCATTTTTTCAGCAGCCAACCTTACTGTGTCATGTCCTTTCCCTTGCTCCGAACCCACATTAAGCAAAGCCACTTCAGGCCTGTCAAGATTTTCCAGGGTTCTCACCAGCACAGTGCCCATTTGGGCATACTGGTATAACATTTCAGGTGTTGAATCAATATTGGCGCCCAGGTCGAGCACCCAGGTTCTTTCATTGGCAGAAGGTAATCGCGCACAAATAGCCGGGCGATCTATATGATGAAACATACCCAGAAGGTGTTTACCTATCGCCATAAATGCACCGGTGTTACCGGCACTGACAACAGCCTTGCAAAGCCGGGTGCTCTGCGTAAGTGATTCAACGGCACGGAACAGGGATGTTTGTTTGCCACGCTTCAACGCTGATGAAGGTTTTTCATCCATTGCAATAGATTCATCGCAGTGAATGATCGACAGACGCTCAGGTGGTTTTGCAGCAGTTTGAGGCAGGACTTTTCGAATCTCGTCTTCCGACCCGAAAAGCGTAATTTCGATATCTGCATTTCGCTCGAGCGCCATCAGGGCAGCAGGAACGGTAATGCGAGGACCGAAGTCCCCGCCCATTGCATCAATCGCTATATAGATAGAACCGGATGCCAAACCTATTCGTCGTCAACATCTACAACTTTCTTGCCGCGATAGAAACCGTCGGCTGAAACATGGTGACGAAGGTGTTTTTCACCTGTAGTGGCATCAACTGATAATGCCGGTGATTTCAGGGCATCGTGCGAACGACGCTGACCACGACGGGAACGGGTTACTTTACTTTTCTGAACAGCCATGGAGAGCTCCTAAATTTCAAATACAAATCACTCAGGCT
>JAGRJA010000422.1 GCA_020443005.1 Pseudomonadales bacterium | reverse complement strand
CTCACCGGATTCGGCTTGTTTGACGCCTTGGGCCAAATGACTCCGTAAAACATCGAGTTTGCTTTTACGCTCCTCCATGGCGCGGAGAGCATCACGAACGACTTCACTGGCGGAACCGTAACGCCCGCTGGCAATTTCATTCTTGATATAAACTTCCCAGTGCTCACCCAGGCTAAGACTTGTGGTTGCCATATCGCTCTCCAAGCATTCATATTTAACAAATATGAATACTAAGTCGGGATAAAATGAAAGGCAACCGATATTGATCCGTGTGATTCTACGAGCACATACAGCAATTTCTGAGCATGGTATTTTTCATGGTATTACGATTTAGCAGGAGTATAAGCCATTGACTATAAAAGATAAAAAAGGCTCCTTTACAATAGAGTGGGAGTAGACAGGCGTCTGGCACTGACTGGCACTCACAGGCACCAAGGCACACCGAACTAACAAAACCAATAACTTACCCACATTACTGTCTGGCATCAGCTGGCACTGGCAGGCTTCGGCAAGCAGTTATTACCAATTTCCAATGGTATAGATCATGGTATCGCCACACTCACAATAAGCATGACGCACCTATACCATGCCATGCATGTCGCGCCCCTCATGGTATTGGTGACTAAATAGTCGTTCCTGAATAACCCGTTTCATCCTGCCATTGTTACCAACAAGAATCTGGTGCTGGTACGCAATTTTGTAGCTGCCCAGTTGAACAAAATGTCCGAGAGGAGCCATGGGCGCACCACGTGATGCGTTCCTGGCTCTGTGCAGACAGTACTTTCCGATACTTGCAGACAAAAAATCCTGAGCTGTCTCAGGATCAGGCGCAGATTGTGACCAGCACAACTCAGCATCACGTTCATGTGGTCGCCTTCAGTTCCCTTGAGATAATTTCGCCCGAGTAATCCGTCCGATTTCAAATGACCGATAACAGGTTCAATGGCCTGGCGCCGCTTCAGCGACCGTCTAAGCCGTTGTGTTTTAATTCCACGCCTCTGACCAGAGATGTACACAGTTGATTCTTCTTCACCGTGACCGCGGTACCCGCGATCAACAAAAACCTCATCAATTACACTGCCCGTCAACCGGCGAACCTGATCCAATGCGCACACCAGGGTGTGACCATCGAACGGATTGCCGGGTAAGGCTATGCCGCCAACCACGAAGTTACTTTTGTTGGTCGTCGCTATGCTGGCTTTGACACCGAACTCATAACGCTTGTGAGCCTTTCCTTTGCTGATGCACTCGACTTCCGGCGCGTGCAAGCTGTACAACTTTTGGCGGTCGGTTTTTTTCTGATTCAGCAATCGTCTGGCCAGCGCCAGTTCATTGGCAAAGATCATTTGTTGTTCTGCAGAACCAGCAGTTCTTCTTTCGATGTCGCGCACCACACGGCCAAGGTAAGTCCGTAATTTCCTCACCTGCCGACGCATTCGCCGCATCTGCCGGGCGTGGGCATAACGGTTCGCCAGCAACAAGGCCTCAGGCCCCTTGCGAGAGTAACTCTGCCGTAGAGACACACCGTGTTTTCGGCACAGTTTCACCAAGCGCACCCGTGACCGATTCAATAGCTTGCTGTCAGTGGGAAAGGCCACTGACTTTTCCTGCACTGTGGTGTCCACCGTCACGCGCTTGAGATCGTTCCGCTTGATGGTTTTACTCTTAAGGCCAGCTTCAACGGTAGCCTCCAGAATTTTCTCGCAACCGGATTCACCGATACGGCGGCGAAAGCGTGACATGCTACTGGGATCAATCGGTAACTGGTGCTGGAAATACTCTTCCCCACAAAAGTGCTGCCAATAAGGATTTTCCACCCAGCGCATCACGACCTGGTCATCGGACAGCCCGTACATGTGCTTGAGGTATTGCAGGCCAACCATCAACCGAGTGGCCTTGGCAGGGCAGCCATTGTCTGAGCAGTACAACTCGCCGAACTCGGTATCGAAACAGTTCCAGTCAATCAGGTTGGCGAGCCGGTACAACTCGTGTCGTTGATCGAGCATGTTCTCGAGCCGGTTGCGGAAGAGGTCGGTGGAAGGTGAATCGTCGGGTGCTTTGGGTCGCATTTTTTGTTCCCGAAATTGCAAGCAATCACAGGGTCATTGTACAAAATCCTGCAATTTCAGGCCATCACCACAAGCCATATTACCGAATAAATTCAGTGGGTTATGGTGCACAGAGGCATTTTTCAGGATCGACTAACTATCCATCAGGTCGATTCTCGCCTTGCGCTCCCGGTTGACCCGGGACAGGTCGTCCAGCGCATCGCGGGAGATCTCCACCAGCTCCTGCAACAAGCGTTTGCCCAGCCTCACGTTATTCCCGGCGCAGCGCCAGGGCGCGGTCAACGCCGACTCCCGGAACATCTCCACCCCGTCTTCCCAGGCG
>JAGRJA010000421.1 GCA_020443005.1 Pseudomonadales bacterium | reverse complement strand
CGTTTTTCCTGTCAATGCTTCCAGGTCGGCAACACTGGCCGAATCTTCATCCAGCAAACGATCAATCACTGCCTGTGAAGCCATAATCAATAACTGCTCATTGTCGTAGATTCTTGCCTCTCTCATCACCTCGCGAAATATCTCATAACAAATCGTTTCCGACGATTTCAGCACACCTCTACCCTGACAGGTGTCGCAGGTTGAGCACATCATTCTTGCAAGACTTTCCCGTGTACGCTTTCTTGTCATTTCGACAAGACCAAGTTCCGAAACTCCAAGAACGCTGGTTTTGGCGCTGTCCCGCTGCAAAGCTTTTTCAAACAGTCTGAGCACCTGACGGCGATGCTCCTCGTCACGCATGTCGATAAAATCAACAATGATAATTCCACCAATGTTGCGCAATCTCAACTGACGGGCAATAGCGGGCGCTGCTTCCAGATTGGTCTTGAAAATGGTTTCATCCTGATTATGACTGCCGACAAAAGCACCGGTATTTACATCGACCGTTGTCATTGCCTCTGTCTGGTCGATCACCAGATATCCACCCGATTTCAACTCCACCCGATTTCCAAGTGCCTTGTCAATTTCATCGTCGATCGCATAGAGATCAAAAATCGGCCTTGCCCCATCATAATGTTCTACCAGATCATGAGCGCGGGGCTCGTAATCAGCTGTAAACTTTCTTAGTCGTTCAAATTCCGTCGCTGAATCTATCCGGACTTTTTCAACACTGGGTTTCACCAGGTCGCGCATCGTGCGCAAATAAAGCGCCAGATCTTCATAAACAATTTGCATGGGCCGAGCCCTCACAATATCCCTCTCCAGATCAGCCCAAAGATGAACAAGAAACCTGACATCCCTCACCAGGTCATCAATGGTTGCGCCCTCGGCAACGGTGCGAATGATAAATCCGCCGGATACTCCACCGGCATCCCGGAACTCATCATCAATGCATTGCTGTAATAATTGCCTGAGCCGCAAGCGTTCATTTTCATCCTCAATGCGCTGCGATATACCGATATGAGATGTCTTTGGCATATAAACCAGAAAGCGTGAAGATACCGAAAGATGGGTAGTCAACTTCGCGCCCTTGCTACCAATCGGGTCTTTCACCACCTGCACAACAAGAGAATCGCCTTCCTTGATCAGCGTACGAATGTCCGGCAGCTCGGTGTTAGGCGGCTTTTCCTGTTCATAAGGGGGTAGTGCTGCAATATCACTGGCGTGAATAAAGGCGGCCCTGTCAAGCCCAATATCGATGAAAGCTGCTTGCATACCCGGCAAAACCCGGCTGATTTTGCCCTTGTAGATATTGCCAACCAACCCGCGCTTGCGAGAACGCTCGAGATAAATCTCCTGAAGCACGCCGTTATCCAGCAGGGCAACGCGCGTTTCAAGCGGAGCGACATTGATCAGTATTTCTTCACTCATAGACTCACTCTAACTCGCTCAAGTCACCCATATCGGTACTGCAAACAGGGATAAAAGTTGTGATGTCTCGGCCAGCGGCAAACCGACCACGCCGGAATAACTGCCTTCAATACGGTTAACAAAAACAGCGCCCTTGCCCTGAATCGCATAACTGCCCGCCTTGTCAATCGGTTCTTTCGTTGCACAATATTTCTCGATTTCACGCGCAGAGAGCTGCCTGAAAAAGACCCGCGTTTCCGAAACCAGTGTTTCCTGCTTTATGCCATCATAGATCGACACAGCAGAAAAAACCCTGTGCTCACGGCCTGACATCAGCGTCAGCATCTCGACAGCATTCTGTCGATTTTCAGGTTTGACGAGTATCCGGCCATCGAGTTCACCACAAGTATCTGCTCCAATTACCGGCAGGCTATTTTCTTTGCCAAATGTGTCAACGGCGAGCTGCCAGCCGGCGCGCGCCTTCTCTTGTGCCAGCCTCGACACGAATGCAACCACATCTTCATCAATACCCGACGACTCATCAACGGCTGCGGGAATCACCGAAAAGCGCACACCAATCTGCTCCAGCAACGCTTTTCTGCGTGGAGAAGAGGACGCCAGATAACAGTCCACTCTCGCGTTGTTCTCAAGCTCCGCGCTCATAATCTGGACATGCTCATCATGCTGTTTTTAATAAAATAGAAGAAACAGGGCCACAGTGCTGCTGAAGTAATCACCGGCATAAAATAAAACAGGCTTTCAGGCGTATAGCCTGAAAGCGCACTCATCCAGCTCGCGACCAATTGATCAAGCAGACACAAAACAAAAATCACAATGGTTTGCTGTACAAGGCTGTACATCCTG
>JAGRJA010000007.1 GCA_020443005.1 Pseudomonadales bacterium | reverse complement strand
TAGGCCAGTTGGTGAACGCATTCAATAGTATGCTTGAAACCATTCAGCAGCAGAACAGGGCACTTGTCGAAGTTAATGAAAATCTTGAAAGCGTTGTCGAGAGCAGAACCGCAGAGCTGAAACTAACCAACAAGGAACTGGAGGCGTTCACTTATTCCGTTTCCCATGACCTTCGCTCTCCACTTCGTTCAATTGACGGTTTCAGTGCGGCCTTGTTGGAAGACTGTGGCTCACAGCTCGATCAGAATGGACTGGACTATCTGACCAGAATGCGAGCGGCCAGTCAGAGAATGGGCAAGTTGATCGACAGCCTTCTCTACCTTTCACGGGTTTCCAGGCAGGACATGGTATTCAAGGCTGTGGATCTCTCTGAAATTGCTTTGGAAATTGGTGATGGCCTCAAGGTGGTTCATCCAAACCGGGATGTTCAGCTCGTTGTACCCGATTGTGTGATGGCTTATGGAGACAGGGATTTACTCTATATCGTACTGGATAATCTGCTGAGAAATGCCTGGAAGTACACCAGTAAAAAAGTGCACGCATTGATTGAGCTGGGCTCCAGGGAGCAACGGGGAGAGACGGTATTTTTTGTCAGGGACAATGGGGCCGGCTTTGATATGAAGTATGCCGATAAACTGTTCGGGCCGTTTCAGCGGTTACATCGTTCCGAAGAGTTCGAAGGTCTTGGAATTGGTCTTGCGACCGTGGCTCGTATTGTTCACCGGCATGGTGGTGAGATATGGGCAGAAGGAAAGGTTGACGAAGGGGCTGTTTTCTATTTTACTTTGGGAAGCATCAGAAATGAGAAATCTGTCTGAGTGTCTGGGTCGGTTGCGATTCAGCCTTTGGACGGTGTTATGTAAACAGGGGTTCAAATGCCGGAAAAAAATGTGTTGTTAGTCGAGGATAATCCGGATGATGAGATTTTGGCATTACGCGCCTTCCGGAATTGTCATTATGTCGATAATGTTGAAGTAGCGCGCGATGGAGTACAGGCGCTCGAATATCTTTTTGGCAAGGGAGGGCATTCTTCCCGAAACACAGACTTTCAACCGACTGTCATTATTCTGGATATGAAACTTCCCCGCCTGAATGGTCTCGATGTGTTAAGAAGAATAAGGCAGGATCAACGAACACGCTTTATACCTGTGGTCATGATGACTTCTTCCAGCAGGGATTCGGACATTATTGCTGCCTACAGTCTTGGCGCAAACAGTTATGTACAGAAACCGGTTAACTTCGATGATTTTGTCAGGGAAATGAATGTATTGGCCAATTATTGGCTCGGTATCAACAGAATGCCAGAAGACACTGACAGTGCCAGAGATGAACCAATGAACTCAACGGGTCGTGGTGAATAGCATGGAAAACCAGAAAAAACTGAAAGTATTGATAGTTGACGACTCTGAAAATGATGCGCTGTTATTGGTGCGTGAATTGAAAAAAGGTGGCTACGATCCCTCTTTTCACCGTGTGGAAAGTGAGTCCGAGCTGGAATCTGCCTTATGCGAACCCGGTTGGGAGCTGGTTATCACCGACCATAATATGCCGGGTTTCAGTTCCCGTGAGGCGCTCGAACTGGTTAAAAAGGCCAATCTTGATGTGCCTGTTATCATTGTTTCAGGAGCGATTGGTGAGGATGTGGCGGTTTCTGCAATGAAGGCCGGGGCCCATGACTACATTATGAAAGACAGTCTGAAAAGACTGGTACCGGCTATCAACCGGGAACTCAGGGACGCAGAGACAAGAAGGGAAAAAGTGCAGGCTGAGCTTGCATTGAGCCACATGATTTACCACGATCCATTGACCAATCTCGCCAACAGACCACAATTGCATCATCATCTTCAGGAAGCCTTACAGCAATCATTGGAAACAAAAACCCTTGTGGCGGTGCTGTTTGTTGACCTCGACCGTTTCAAGGTGATCAACGATACTTTCGGGCATAGTGCCGGTGACAACCTGTTACAGGAAGTTGCAGCGCGATTGCGCCGTTGTGTGCGGTATGACGATATTATTGCCCGTTATGGTGGCGATGAATTCATCCTGATTCTGGAAAATATTCTTTGCGAAGAGGAGGCAGGGGTTGTTGCCGAACTCATTATCAAGATGATTTCAGAACCCTTTGAAATTAACGGTCATGAAATGTTTATCGGTTCGAGTATCGGTATAGCCTTGAGTGATGTCTCCACAGATGTAGAAACCCTGATAAAAAGTGCTGACCTCGCCATGTATCAGGCGAAGAGTGTCGGGCGAAACAATTACCAGTTCTATTCACCCGATATGGATGATCTGGCAGAAAGAAGGAGGCAGCTCGAACAGAGTTTGCACAAGGCCATGAGCCGGGATGAGCTTGAACTGTATTTTCAGCCCCAGCTTTGCCTCCATACAGGGCAGTTGAGAGGTGCTGAAGTTTTGCTGCGATGGCATCACCCCGAATACGGCTTGATTCCTCCCGACTCTTTTATTGACCTTCTGGAAGAGACAGGTCTGGTGATTCCGGTCGGTGACTGGGTTTTGAGAACAGCATGCACGCTATGGAAAAGCTGGCAGGACAGAGGTCTGGTGCCCAAAGAGGCTATTGTTTCCGTCAATATTTCTGCCTACCAGTTTCGTGGGGGCGGCCTCGTAGCCAGTGTTGAATCGGTACTCAGGGAGGTCGGCTTTACTCCGGGTTCTCTCGATCTGGAAATCACGGAAGGCACCTTGATGGAAAATACACGAATCAGTCAGGATGTTTTGCATCAATTGAAAAGAATGGGTGTAAAAATGTCAATTGATGATTTTGGTACTGGTTATTCTTCCCTGAGTTATCTGAAGCGTTTTCCTATTGATTCGCTTAAAATTGATAAATCCTTTGTACTTGATATTGTTGATAACCCGGATGATGCGGTTATTGCAACGGCTATTATCGGGCTTGCCCATAACCTGGGTTTGGAGGTGACGGCTGAGGGCGTTGAAAATACGCAGGCACTGGAGTTTCTTAAAGAAAACGGGTGCGATTTTTATCAGGGATTTTATTACTCGAAACCTTTGCCCGTTGAAGATTTTCTGGAAAGGATTGCCTGAGAGGTCAGCTTTTTATCGACAGGTAAAAACTGACCAGTGTTGCAGCTGCTGCTACATTCAGTGACTCGACGCCGTTATTCATGGGTATATAGAGTTTTTTGCTTGCTGTTTTTCTTATCCCGGCACTTACGCCGTTACTTTCATTGCCTAAAACAAAAATCGCATTTCCTGCGGGCGCGTAATCAAAAACAGACTGCTTCCCGTTCCCATCGAGAATACAGATGTCACATCCGGCAGTCATTTCAGGGTTGATGACATCGGCGAGTTGCCTGCAGCGAATAATTGTGCATTTAAAAAGCGTACCTGCGCTTGCCTTGATAACCAGAGGGTCGAGT
This sequence comes from Pseudomonadales bacterium, assembly GCA_020443005.1. GTDB lineage: Bacteria > Pseudomonadota > Gammaproteobacteria > Pseudomonadales > UBA7239 > JAGRJA01. The sequence goes on along the minus strand of JAGRJA010000007.1, from coordinate 3,986 downwards.
TTGGCGCAACCTGCTTCAGGTATGATAACCCCATCAATGGTTTTACTTGCCGCTGTTGATCGAATAATCATGCCAATGTTTTGAGGGTTGGTGATGTTGTCCAGTGCCAGCAGGCGAAAGGGAGAACCTGCCTTTTTTTCGATAAATGCAGGCATGTCCATAAAGCCCTCATGGACGATATCCAGAGCAACGCCCTGATCCTGTTTCGCTGTTTTGGAAATCCGGGAAAGCTCAATTCTGCTGTGGTAGCAGATCTCTATGTTTCGTTGTCGCGCCAGTGCTACCGTTTTATCCAGAATTTCGGCGCTTTTATTGGAAGTTGCCAGATGTAATCGAAAAATACTCAGTGAGTCATCCTGGAGCGCTTCAAATACTGGCTTGCGACCATAGATTGTCAGCAGCCTGTTTCGTTGTGCCTTGCCCGGTCGAGTCTTGCCGGCACTTACTGCAGACATGCAAGGTAGCCTTGGACAGTTTTTTCCAGCCCTTCATAAATGCTGTCAATAGTGAGTGCGTGACCTATCGATACTTCCTGCAGGTGAGGAAGCCTTGCATACATTTGCAGGTTTTGGCGATTGAGGTCGTGGCCTGCATTGACGGCCATACCCAATTGATGAGCCCTTAGTGCTGACTTGCAGTGTTCAGCATAGATGCGATCCATCTCATTTTTATCCTGGCTGTCGAAAGCGTGTGCGAATGGGCCTGTATAAAGTTCGATGCGATCAGCGCCGATGGCTGCGGCGATTTCAATCTGATCCGGTTGTGCATCCATGAAAAGGCTGACCCTGATACCTTCATCCTTGAGTCTGCGTATCAAGGGTTGCAGCAGATCACCTTCGGACTTCAGGTTAAAGCCATGATCAGAAGTTAATTGGTGCAAACTGTCCGGAACGAGAGTGCACTGGTCGGGCTTGTACTTTGTGACAAGTTCAATAAAGCCGGGGTAGCTGCCTTGAGCTTCGCTGAAAGGATTCCCTTCCATATTGAACTCTCTGTTCTCGAAAGACTGAATCAGGTGTGAGAGTGGTTCAATGTCAGATGCGCGTATGTGGCGCTGGTCCGGGCGTGGGTGAACAGTGATACCCTGAGCACCGGCTTCAATGCAATGTCTTGCGTAAGCAATCAAATCGGGATTGTTACCGGGCCGTGAATTCCTCAAGAGGGCTATTTTATTGATGTTAACGCTGAGTTTTATCAAGGCTTATCCTTCGTCTGGCTGTGCTGGATACGATGTGCATTGATGGTCAAAACAGGTTCTTTGGGAACATCCTGGTACATGCCAAAATTGCCGGTTGGAACGGCTACAATCCTGTCAATGACATCCATTCCCTCCACCACATTGCCAAATACGGTATAACCGGGCCTGCCTCCCATGGCATCGAGCCCGGTATTATCAGCGACATTGATGAAAAATTGTGATGTTGCACTGTCGGGATGGGCCGTTCTGGCCATTGAAATTGTGCCGCGACTGTTTTTCAAACCGTTATTGGACTCATTGATGACGGGCTGTTTGGTTTTTTTCTTTTGCATAGCAGGTGTCATGCCACCACCCTGTATAACAAAACCCGGAATTACCCGATGAAAGAGTGTGTTGTTGTAGAACCCTTCATCGACATACGCGAGGAAATTGTCTACTGTCCGTGGTGCATGTTCGGCATCGAGCTCCAGAACAAACTGGCCTAGACTTGTTTTGAACACTACTTGTATTGTTGTTTCCCCGGCTTGCGGGCCGGATTCTGTATTGCTTCCTTTTTTTTCAGTATGTTGCTGGGTTTTGGTCGGCAGGAGGTCTGCGCTGTTTATTTCGGATGCATTGACACTGCCAATCACCAGGCTTAAAAACAAGCCGCAGATAGAAAAGATAAGTTTTCGCACAAAAATTCCTCGCTGTTTCAAGCGGCTTTGACGGTTCTTTTCATTAACCCTCGTCCCTATAAGGGTGCCGGGCATTGGGTTTTCTGTGTCAAAGCATTCAATATTACATTATGTATAACCGGTGGCTGAACCTTCAGTCGAACAGCAGCTTACCAGCCACTACTGTAGGATTTTCGTCTTTTTATGCCACTTAACCATACGCCGAGTAAAAGGGCGACAAGAACCATGCCGCCACCCTGAAGAAACATTTTTCTGTCGCTGCTTTGTTCAAGCCTCTGGTTTTCTGCTTTCAGTACATCCAGCTCATTTTCCAGTAGATGATTTTTCTGCAGAAGGATTTTGTTTTTCTGGTTGATTTCAACTGTACTCCCGGAAATCTTTTTGAGTTCAGTCAGTTCTGCGGCTGTCTTTGCCAGTGAGGCCTCAATTGCGCTTTTTTCTGTTTCGAGATTTTCAACAGTGCGTGAGAGTTCGTCGATAGTGGCCTGATTTTCTGCATTCGATTGACTGGATCGCTCAATCTTCATCTTGAGTTCGTCGAGCTGGATTTTTGCGGTTGGTTCGTCAACCAGATATTGTGATCTTATCCATCCTTCAGTTCCCTTGAGTGTTTTTATCTTGCTGTAGCCAGTGTCCCTGTCAATTTCAATGATCGTCATTGCTGTGCCAGAGGGCAAGCCCTTGTGGATAATACGGTAGTCATTACCCGGGCCACTTCGAAGTGGCACATATTGCATGTCCGATACATACCAGGTTTCAGCAAAAGCGGATCCACTGTAAATAAAAAACAAGAGTACAAAAAAATGTTTGAAACTGTTCATCGATTTCCTGTTGTGTTTCAGTGCAATAATTTCAGGGTAATGGTGTTCAGGGCAAAACCTTTTTGAAGGGCTTGACGATGCTGGACGCATAAACGCCTGCCTTGATGTAAGGATCGTCTTCTGCCCATGAGCGGGCAGCTTCGAGTGAGTCAAACTCGGCAATAATCAGGCTGCCACTGAAACCCGATTCGCCCGGTTCTTCCGTATCGATGGCGGGGTGCGGCCCGGCGACAAAAAGCCGCCCTGTGTTTTTCAGTTCACGCAGACGGGCCAGATGTTCCTCGCGTGCTTTTTGTCGCAGTGGCAGGCTTTCTGCAATGTCGGTACTGATAATGGCGTATAGCATAAAAAATTCTTCAGGGTTAGGGTTTACGGTATGTTATGTGTTGACGATATCCTCAAGTTCAAGGCCGGTCAGCTGATGGATTTTATGAAACAGGTACCACAAGGCCAGCATCAGAACAGCAGTCGAAGGCAAGGCGATAACAGGGTAGCTGAGAGCAGTCATTCTGCCGAGTTCCTGGTTAAAGGCTTCTGTGCCGGGTGGGCTGGTCAGGAGATAACGGGCCAGACCATAATTCAGGATTGCAGAGAGGAAAAATGAGCCTGAAACAATGTAATTGGCATTCGTCATTGCGCGTTCAAATGAAGCTGTGTTGTTTCTTTCTTTCAGGGATTGCCTGATTTTGTCTACTTTCATGACAAGCTCATTGAAAATGAGTGTGTTGATCAGCGGGTAGGGAGTTCTGACAGATATAAGTACAGCGAGGCCAAAGAGCGTCGGAATTGTGGCTTCCTTGATAGCGATGTAGCTGGCATCAAGTTCAAGAAGGCTAATGCCGCCAGTCAGTGAAACATTAATAATGCCCAGCGCCGAAAAAAAATTGATCTTGCCGTTTGATGCAAAATCCTTCATGCCATAGGCGATGGGAAAGGCGAGAGCGACAACTATCGCCATTTTTGTGCCGAGGGCAGATTCGCCACTGAGTTTGGTCAGAATAAGGGTTGGCAGAATAATGTTGAACAGTAAATTCCAGATCAGCTCGCCTAATTTACCTTTGTTCCCGCTGGATAGGCGCGTATTTTCGCTTTCCGTCATTTTCCCCCCTGAATGAGGTCGACATTCTACCTCAGTCATTTCATAATCGCGCAAATTTTTTCCCGTTGCCATTGTGAGCTGCCATGAGCCAGTTTTTCGTTATCCACCCTGACAACCCGCAAAGCAGGTTGATCACCCAGGCCGTGGAGATTATCCGCAAGGGAGGCGTTATAGCCTATCCCACCGACTCT
>JAGRJA010000420.1 GCA_020443005.1 Pseudomonadales bacterium | reverse complement strand
TATCCGGCAAAAGAGGTTGCATCGCACATCGTTGGTTTTACCGATATTGATGATCATGGTCAGGAAGGCATTGAGCTTGCTTACGATGAGTGGTTGAGAGGTAGTAACGGCCAGAAAAGAGTGCTGAAGGATTTGAAGGGGCGGGTAATCAAGGATGTGCAATTGCTCAAATCGGCACAGTCCGGTGAAGACCTTCAGTTGAGTATTGATTTGCGAATCCAGTATCTCGCCAGTGAAGAGCTGAAAAAGGCAATCAAGGAGCACGAGGCAAAATCTGGCGCTGTGGTTGTTGTGGATGTGCATACAGGCGAGATATTGGCGATGGCGAATTATCCGACATTTAATCCCAATAATCGCAGCAGGGTAAAGCCATCGCATTTGCGAAACCGTGCCGTGACGGATGTGTTCGAACCCGGTTCCACCATGAAACCCCTGACAATTGCAGCTGCGCTGGAAAGCGGCAAATTCACGCGTGATACGGTGATTGATACCAATCCGGGTTATATAAGGGTGCAGGGCAAGACGCTTTACGATCACAACAATTACGGGTTGCTGGACCTGACCGGGATTATTCGCAAGTCAAGTCAGGTTGGAACAACAAAGATAGCGCTGGCGCTGGACCCGCAGGAAGTACGCAACCTGTTTTATCGTGTCGGTCTTGGCCAGGCTACCGGTATCGGCTTTCCGGGAGAAAGTGTGGGTGTTTTGCCAAGCCACAGAAAGTGGCGAGAAATCGAAAGAGTGACATTTGCCTTTGGTTATGGGCTTTCGTTAACGGCTTTACAGTTGGCAGATGCTTATACCGTGCTGGCTAATCGGGGTGAAAAACGACAACTCTCGTTGTTGAAGGTCAGTGAGCAAGCCGAAACTGAAAAGGTGCTTTCGGCAGAAGTTACTTCGCAAGTGCTGGAAATGATGCAAGCCGTTACGCAAAAGGGCGGCACGGGAACACGCGCCAGTATTCCCGCGTTCACAGTTGCCGGTAAAACCGGAACGACCCATGTGCAGGAGGCGGGTGGGTATGCAGAAAACAAGTATGTGTCGGTTTTTGCCGGTATTGCTCCAGCCACCAACCCGCGTTTTGTGGCGGTGGTTATGGTGAATGAGCCAACCAGGGGTGGTTATTACGGTGGGCTGGTTGCTGCTCCGGTTTTCAGAGAGGTTGTTGCCGGTGCACTGCGTCTTGTCGGTGTAAAACCCGACAATATCAAAGAGGAGAAAAAGCTGTCATGAGCTCGACTCCTGTTGCTGTGAAATCCATGCCCTTGAAAGCGCTCTTGCCAGATACAGGGTTGACAGCCAGTCAATCGGATATCGCTATTAAGGGTGTTTCATCGGACAGCCGCAAGCTCGGCAGGGGCGATCTGTTTCTGGCCTATCCGGGCTTTAGTCGGGATGGTCGTGACTTTATAGATGAGGCAGTGAATCAGCAGGTTGCAGCGATAGTTTACGAGCAGCGAGGGTTTGAGGCTGTCGATAGAGGTAGTGTATTACCTTTTATTGGCCTGGAAAATTTACAACAGCAAAGCAGTGCCATTGCTTCCCGGTTTTATGGTGAGCCTTCAAAACAAATGGAGATGATCGCGATAACAGGCACCAATGGCAAAACAAGCTGTTGTTACTGGTTGTCTGCCCTGCTTGAGAGCCTGGGTTGTTGTGTGGGGCAAATCGGTACGCTGGGTGTGCGATTGGGTTCGGACGAGATCAAGGCGGCTTCGGGTATGACAACACCCGATAGTATTGAAGTGCAGAAGCTACTGGCCAGTTTTTTGGCGAAGGGTGCCCGCTGTACGGTGATGGAGGTTTCTTCGCATGCCCTCGATCAGGGGCGGGTGAATGCTGTGGATTTTGATATTGCAATATTCACCAATCTTGGTCGTGATCATCTTGACTATCATGGTGATGAGAAGGCCTATAAACGCGCCAAGGCGCGCTTGTTCTCAAGTTTCGAACTGCAAACAGCGATCATCAATATCGACGATGTATTTGGTGAAGAGCTGATTGAGAAATCACTGCGTGCAAAAAATACGGTGACCTACAGTTTATGCAATAACGACGCAACGGTTTATCTCTCGGATATTCGTTTTGATAGAAAAGGCAGTGCCTGTCTTGTGCATTCCCCATGGGGGGATGTGCGGATTAAAGTGCCATTTATGGGTGCTTATAACCTTGCCAACCTGATGGCTGTTGTCTGCGCGGCCTCGTCAATGGGTTTTGATTTTTACGAAATTGTATCCCGTCTTGAGGATTTGCCGATGCCGCCAGGCCGAATGCAGATTGTTAGCGACGAGGATGTGACTGTAATTGTTGATTATGCCCATACGCCGGATGCGTTGGAGCATGCCTTAAACACAGTGCGATCTCATAGCGATGGGGTGATTTGGTGTGTCTTTGGTTGTGGTGGCGATCGGGATACCGGTAAGCGTGCATTGATGGGAGCGGTGGCTGCAAGACTGGCGGACAGAGTGGTGCTTACTTCAGACAACCCGCGCTCGGAAGATCCACAAAGTATTATCAGTGACATCGTTTCAGGGATTCCCACCGGAAAATATATTTGCGAGCCCGACCGTTACAAGGCTATCGAAGAGGTATTGTTGCGGGCAAATAGCGGTGATGTGATTCTGATCGCCGGGAAAGGGCATGAGAATTACCAGGAAGTTAATGGTGTTCGAAAGGCTTTTGATGATGTTGCTGTTGCGTCAGAGATGCTGAAGCATCGGGCGAGGCGTGCATGATGCGATCACTGTCGTTGGCTGAGGTTTCCGAAGTGTGTGCGGCGAGCTGGCATGGACATGATTCCTTTTCTGCGCACGCTGAAACGCCGATAAAAAGGGTCAGTACCAACAGCAAGGCAATTTTGCCGGGCGATCTTTTTGTGGCGCTGGTCGGTGAGCGCTTTGACGGGCATGCCTTTTTGGCAGAAGTTGAAAAAAACCATGCTGTCGCTGCAATTGTGAGCACGATTGACACTGCAATTACGCTTCCTCAATTAAAAGTTGAGAATACCGAAGTGGCTTTAGGCAACATCGGTGCTTTCAATCGCTCATTGTTTAACGGAAAGGTTTTTGGCATTACCGGTAGCAACGGTAAAACCACTGTAAAAAATATGCTTGCAGCTATCCTGGTGGAGCAAGGTGCTGTGTTGGCGACAGCCGGTAATCTGAATAATTTTATCGGTGTTCCCCTGACACTGCTGGAGTTGAGCGATGAGCATCAGTTTGCCGTTGTTGAAATGGGCGCGAATGCTGCCGGTGAAATTGCCTATCTGGCCGATCGGGTGAAGCCGGATATAGCACTGGTGACCAATGTATCGACGGCGCATATTGGTGGTTTTGGCACTATTGAAACCACAGCAGCAACCAAATTTGCCATCTATCAATCACTGGGTGGCGACGGTATTGCAGTGTTGAATCGGGACGAAGTGTATTTCGAAGAATGGCAGGAAAGGCTGACGGGTTTGTCGCATTTCACTTTCAGTTTATCTGATCAAAATGCAGATGTATTTGCCACCGCTATCACGATAAATGACAAGGGCTGTTGCGGTTTTACACTGTCTCTTCGTGGCATTGCAATGGATATACAGTTAAATCTGTTAGGGCTGCACAATGTGGCTAATGCCCTTGCTGCAGCTGCGATGGCGAGTGCAGCAGGTGTAGATGCAGAAAAAATCAGAGCCGGGCTTGAAAAGGTGAGGCCAGCCAAAGGGCGTATGCAGCCCGTGGACGCTATTTTTTCAGGAGTGCTGATTGACGATAGTTACAACGCAAGTCCCGCATCTGTTTTGAAAGCGATTGATGTGTTGTCGGAGCTGTCCGGTAATCGTTATATGGTGTTGGGTGACATGGCGGAGCTCGGTGATGACTCGGTTTTATTGCATGAGCAGGTTGGGCATTATTGCCGGGAAAAAGGCATAGAGAAGCTCTTTGCCTGTGGAACAATGACTGAAAACAGCGTCCGGGTTTTTGGTGAGGGTGCGCAACATTTTTCTGATAAAAAAACACTGTGTCAGGCGCTATTGTCTGAAGTGGACGCTGCATCGGTTTTATTGGTAAAAGGCTCAAGATCATCTGCAATGGATGAGGTGGTAGCAAGCCTGCAAAAAAGAAAAGGGGGCAGGTAATGCTTTTATGGCTGGCTGAATTCCTATCCGAGTTTTATAGCCCTTTTACGGTTTTTCAATACCTCACCTTCAGGGGTATTCTCGGTATTCTGACGGCATTGGGTATTTCACTGGTTGCCGGTCCTTATGTCATCAAGAAACTGAATAAATTACAGATTGGGCAATCAGTGCGGGATGACGGCCCCCAATCCCATCTGAGTAAATCAGGTACGCCCACCATGGGGGGTGCGCTGATTCTGATGGCGGTGTTTGTCAGTACATTGTTATGGTCTGATCTCACCAATCGTTATGTCTGGCTGGTGCTGCTGACAACCTTCGGCTTTGGTGTGATTGGCTGGGTGGATGATTACAAGAAGGTTGTTGAGAAAAACTCAAGGGGCCTGATTGCCCGTTATAAATATTTCTGGCAAAGCATTATCGCGCTTGTGGTGGCTTCAGTTCTGTATGCAACGGCGCCCGGTTCGGCAGAGACGCAATTGATTGTGCCCTTTTTCAAGACAGTGGCATGGGACATGGGGATGTTTTATATCGTCTTCACCTACTTTGTAATTGTCGGCAGCAGTAACGCAGTGAACCTTACCGATGGTCTTGATGGTCTCGCCATTATGCCAACGGTCATGATTGCATCAGCCCTTGGCATTATTGCCTATCTTTCAGGGCACTTTAATTTTGCCGAGTATCTTCACATACCTTATATCGCGGGTGCCGGGGAGATGGCCGTTTTTTGCGGGGCGCTTTGTGGTGCCGGTCTTGGGTTTCTCTGGTTTAACACTTATCCGGCACAGGTCTTTATGGGTGATGTGGGCGCATTGTCTCTCGGGGCTGCCTTGGGCGCTGTTGCTGTAGTGGTCAGGCATGAGCTGGTGTTTTTTATCATGAGCGGCATTTTTGTACTTGAAACGGTTTCGGTGATTTTGCAGGTGGCTTCTTTCAAGTTGACGGGCAAGCGTATTTTCAAAATGGCACCCATTCACCATCATTTTGAATTGAAAGGCTGGCCTGAGCCGAGAGTGATTGTCCGATTCTGGATAATCACCGTTGTACTTGTTTTGTTCGGTCTTGCAACACTGAAGTTGCGCTAGGAAGTATTTTGTTAATGTCGATAGAGAAAGAAATGACGCAGAAACACTCTACAGTGGTTTTTGGTCTTGGCAAGACAGGCTTGTCTTGTGCGCGCTTTCTCGCTGCGCGTGGCGTTGAATTCTGTGTGGCAGATACAAGAGAACATCCTGCTGGCAAAAATGAACTGAAGCGGATTTTTCCGGATGTTAATGTTTTTCTCGGGGAAATACCCCGGGAGATACTGCTTAACGCCGATCAGATTTTATTAAGCCCCGGCATTGCGCCATCAAACAGTCTGTTGGATGAGGCCAGGAAATCAGGTGTTTCCATCATCGGTGATCTGGAGATGTTCGTCCAGCACTGCGATAAGCCGATAATTGCAATTACCGGCTCCAATGCAAAAACAACGGTAACCAGTCTGCTTGGCTATCTTGCAGCGCAATGCGGAAAAAAGATGAGTGTGGCGGGCAATATCGGTACGCCGATGCTCGATGTGCTTGACGATGAAAGCGAAGCGTACATTCTGGAATTATCGAGCTTTCAGCTTGATTTGTCTGAAAACCTGCAGGCGCTTGCTGCAACCGTGCTGAATATCAGTGAAGACCACCTTGATCGATACGCTTCAATGAACGATTACATCAGCAGCAAGCAGAGAATTTATCGTCATGCAAAAAATGCTGTTTTTAACCGGGCTGACAAGAATACCGAGCCATCTGCAGATTTCTGCCTGAATCGTATCAGTTTCGGGTTGGACGAACCGGTGTCTTTCGCCGATTTCGGCTTGCTCAGGAATGATGGAGGCAAGGAATACATTGCCAGGGGCGAGGTTTTGTTATTGCCCGTTGATAGCCTGATGTTGAAGGGTCGGCATAATCTCGAAAATGTGATGGCTGCATTGGCCTTGGGTGAAAT
>JAGRJA010000034.1 GCA_020443005.1 Pseudomonadales bacterium | reverse complement strand
TTCACAGAAGAAACAATGGTAGCCATCTTCCCTGCATCGCAATAACGAATACCGATAGTTTCCTTTATACGACGATTGGTCATTCTGGAAGGGTTTTCGACGGCGATTTGGGTAAAGGTAGAGTTAGGTATATAGAGTGGCCTTTTATCAAAGGTGCGTATACGGGTCAGTCGCCAGCCAATTTCCTCCACAGTTCCCTCGATTTCCTTGTCCGGCGAACGAATCCAGTCTCCGACAGCAAAGGGCCTGTCCAGATAGATCATCAGTCCACCAAAAAAATTGGCCAACAGGTCTTTGGAAGCAAACCCGACAGCAATACCACCTATTCCGCCAAAAGCCAAAAGACCTGAAATGCTATAACCAAGATACTGCATAACAACCAGTACGGTGGTAATGAAAACACTGGCCCTCAATAATTTCCCTAAAGCTGAAACAGTCGTTTCATCCATGGGTTTACTCAAGTATTCATCGCTTGAAAGATTGATTTCAACCTGACGGATAAAGCGTACAAGAAACCAGGCAACAATAATGATGAAGCCAATCTCACGCAATTGCTCGGCGAAAAGGAACAGTTGCACATTGGACACGCCGTAGGCGATATTGGCGGCCCAACAAATGCCAATCAGCCAGACAAGCAACTGCAATGGTAATGAAAAGGACAAAATAAAGGCATCATCCCAAAGGTTACGCGTCAACGCTGCTTTTTGCTGCAGCCTTACAACCAGCTTTCTCAGTATGAAGTTAAAAACCAGTGTCAGGAAAACCACGGAAAAAATTTGCGATATCCACACTTCCGGTGAATCACCCACTTCACTGAAAAATCGTATAAATAAACTGTTATTCATCATATAAAAAACTGCAAGAATCTGAAAAAATTGTGGCTGTGAATAAATGCGTAGTCGATAATGCCACTAAACCACGGCGTTCAATTTTGCAAGTTGTTCACTCGCTACCTGCCACCGTTCACTGTCGACAAGGGCACCCCATGACAAAGTTCCTGCCGCTCTCATGGGCTCCTGACGACGATGAGATGTCTCAGCAACAGGGTATTGATTGACACATTCAAGTACCTCCCGTGCAGCCTCCGGATTATTGCAAACCAGTAACATATCGCAACCGGCATCCAGTGCTGCTTTAGCCCGGTCTCTATAGCCACCGGAAATGGCAGCACCTTCCATCGTCAGGTCATCACTGAAAACCATGCCATCAAAACCGAGTTCCTCGCGTAATAGCTGTTGGATCCAGATCGATGAAAAACCGGCGGGCATTTCATCAACCCGGCTGTACACAACATGTGCAGGCATAATCCCCTTGAGCAGATTTCTTTCAATCAGATAATGAAAAGGTAAGATGTCGTGCATTTTTATCACATCGAAAGAACGATCATCAACCGGTGTCACAAGGTGGCTATCACCTTCTACGGCACCGTGTCCGGGAAAATGCTTTCCTGTTGCTGCCATTCCAGCCTGGTTCATTCCGCGTATAAATGCCTCAGCCACTTTGCAAACAACTGCCGGTTTCTCCGAAAATGAACGGTTCGCGATAACCGCACACTTGTGCCTGTCAACATCGAGTACCGGAGCAAAGCTGAAATCAACACCACAGGCAAGCACCTCAGACGCCATCAGCCAACCACAATTTTCAGCAATTAGCAGTGCTTCCTCACCCCGTGCCAGGTAAGCATCTCCAAGCCATTGCATCGGCGGCAATGGGGTAAAACCTTCACGGAATCGCTGAACCCGGCCTCCCTCCTGATCGACAGCAATCAGAATGTCAGGATTGGCTTGCCGGATTGAGCGGGTCAGCGCCTGTATCTGAGTCAGACTATCAAAATTCCTGCTGAAGAGTATAAGCCCCCCCACTTCAGGGTGCTTCAACATCTCTGCCTCATGTGCCAGAAGAGTCAGCCCTTCCAGATCAACCATAACGCGTTTCATAGATTCATTCCTGCAAGGTATAGTTATGCGAATGATCAAAATCGCTACGGCGAAAATGGTCGGTAATAATGTCTGCGGCTTCTTCGGCGGTTTCTACCAGTGTGAAGATTGCCCTGTCATCATTATCAATACAGCCTTCAGTCATCATCGTGTTTTCAAGCCAGTCCACAAGCCCACCCCAAAAGGATTTGCCAACAAGAACAACGGGGAAGGAAGCCACCTTGCCTGTCTGAAGCAGGGTCAATGCCTCAAACAATTCATCCATTGTGCCAAAACCACCGGGATAGATAACAAAACCGACGGCGTGTTTCATGAACATGAATTTCCTGACGAAAAAATAACGGAAGTCCATACTCAGTGTCAGGTATGGATTCGGATACTGTTCCTGCGGTAAATGGATATTCAGGCCGACGCTATGCCCGTCATTTTCGAACGCGCCCCGATTGGCGC
>JAGRJA010000419.1 GCA_020443005.1 Pseudomonadales bacterium | reverse complement strand
TAAATCCATTTCAGGTTATGGGCACCTGGCGTAACCGTTTCAACATGTTGTTGCCAATCCTGGTCACCACTGGCAGAAAACACCTCGACATCATCAACCAGGAACTTCAGATAATCGGCTGACGACTGCGTCGAGGTCTTGTAATAGAAGGAAACCTGGTTTTTGGTAACCACATCAATGTCAAGCGTGGACTGATAGGTGTCATTTGTAGCGCCTGAGCGCACAGCATAAGTACCATCATGCTGGACATTACTCACCACTGACCAGGGTTGACTGTGAACAGTAGTTGGACCATAAACCGGTGTACAGGTTGAGCCATCCTCAACCCAAGAAGTTTGACCATTCCAGACCTGGTTTCTGAAGAGGTAAAAAGTTCCACTGCCCCACGCCTGATCCTCGAAATCTATGAGCTCTGTTCCCACATTAACATTATCAATCAAGGCGCGATCATTACCGCCAGAATCCGCTTTGTAATATCGCCATTCAAGGAAATGGTTGCCCGCAGAAACCGGAATCGTGTAGGTGCCCCAGGCAGTGAAGCCTGACCAGCTTGCCTGCTGAACACCATCCAGCCAGAAACTCAAAGTACTTGATGATCCAATATTGGTGAGATAGTTGAATGAAATGGTCGTGCCGGTAACAACGGAATCCGACAAAATTGCTGTTTGACCGATAGCGATAGGCACATTGGTTCTAGCCGCATAGGTACTGGCATAAGCGTTACCTGAGGCTATCTCCCACCCCTGTATTGTTACATTTTCATAATGCCCATAAGGTGTACAGACCTCACCCTGATATTCTCCCGGTGTCGTCTCGCCAGAGCTACTCCATAAGCCTGACAAGATACTCGCTTCAAAATCATCACCCACAACAGCTGTAAACGCATCAGGCTTGCCATCACCGTCTGTATCAACCGAAGCCTCAATATCAGCAGGAAAAGCATCAACCGAGTCATCGACGCCATCATTATCGGTATCGACAGCAAAACTCGCTATCGGCATCAACAAGCCGAAGACAATCGCCAATAGAAGTGCTTTCTTTGGGAGAAAGTTCGCATTCATAAAAAAAACCTGATGGATTGAGTCAGGCAGGTAAGCCTGCAAGAAAAGGAAACCGGATTAGGGGCGGCAAAAAGAACAGGATTGCTCAACGGAAAGCCGACAATACGAAAATGATAAAACCTGAAAACAGGTACCGTGGAAAAAACCAAGCTATTCTTTGTTTTCAAAAACACTATTACCAACCTGTAATAATGTGCGCCTGATGCTGTAGCCCTTACAGCAGCAAGCCCCCCTTCAAAAAGTCCCACCAGGCTAGGCGGGAAAACATGCAATAAATATAATACAGAAGCCTCACAATTTTTCAAGACCAGAAGTATCTATAAAACAAAGAGTTACATCGACAAGCTCATAACAAAACAGGGTATTAAAAGTAGTTTCTAGATTGCAGGCGTAAGCCCATGTTATTAAGGTAAAAATACAAAAAATTATCGCTATTTTACGGCATAACAGCGCTTACATTTGGGAGCTGTCGCAGCCAGTCGAACGATGGCTCTTTCCGACGGGCCGCCAAATACTTAAGGCCCACATACCGACCGGTGGCAGGGAGAGAACATCAACGATCGGATTGATTCGCGCCGCTTTGCGCGCGGCGCTCACCCTGCGGGTGGCTTCGCCATCCTGGCTGCTGTCGCAGCCAGTCGAACGATGGCTCTTTCCGACGCGCCGCCAAATAAAAAAAGGCCCACCCTTCGGGTGAGCCTTTTTTTATTTGGTAGGCACGATCGGATTCGAACCAACGACCCCCACCATGTCAAGGTGGTGCTCTAACCAACTGAGCTACGTGCCTGTTGAAGTCGTTACGGGTAAGTTGTAAAACGAGGCGCGAATATACCTGCCCGAGGCAATCTTGTAAAGCAGAGACACGGATATTGACAGCAACACGCTGACTTCAGGATTCAAGCCGCCCTTTCATAAACTTCTGTCGGTTCTGATCTTTCTTCCGTTCGCTCTTTTTCAGCAGTATGTATAAGGCTCCGGCACCGCCATCTTTGGGCTGGGCAGAACTGTAGGCCTGGACTTCCTCCATCAGTGTCAGCCAGTGGGCGACACAGCTTTTAAGCCTGGCAGGGGCTTCAGGATTACGATCCCCCTTACCGTGCAAAATCATGCCGCTACGAATGTCATGCTCCATACATTCACGAATAAAGGCGAAAACACTTTGCCGTGCTTCCTCGACACCAAACCTGTGCAGATCCAGCCTGGCATCGGTTGAATAACGCCCCTGCTTCAGCTTTCTGAACACGCCGTGCTGAATACCTTCGCGCTTGAATTCTATGAAGTCGTGGGGGGCTACTGCCGGAATATTATCGGCACTCAGAAAGTTACGGTCAGACCCCATAACCGAGACTGCCGCCTGTCGACGGGCAATTACGCCGGGCACCAGTTTATCCGGCACTCCGCTGGATGCTTTCAGGTCTGCGTGGTCATTCTGTTGAAGCGGGGTGACACCCGACATCGCCTGCAAAAAAAGATTTTCTTCAGCTTCTCCAGACATAAATACCTTCTGCAAGCTCCTTTTTTCAATTCCACCAGAGTTTACCCCTGATACGCTTGTTTTTCGATGTATTGACAATGTTTATTACGATTATGGTTTGTACCCATAAAGAAAACATCATCGATAAAAAAACCGGACACTTTACTTTACACACAGGTCTGTTAATTTTGATGATATAACAGCGCTTATACTCCGGAAGCATTTATGGCACTTACCCCTTCACACGCTATACCTTTAGGAACAGAGGCACCCGATTTC
>JAGRJA010000418.1 GCA_020443005.1 Pseudomonadales bacterium | reverse complement strand
ATCAATTCACTCCGCTTGTCGAGTCTGGATTGATACGCGTCACTGGTTTTTACCGGGTCCAATGTTAATATGCCCGCATAATTTACCGGCTCAAGTACTTCAGTTATGTCACAAAACCTTCTGCTGTGTTACGGCATGATCAAGGATCAGCTCTCAACGGAAAACAGGGTATTTTCTGATAAAAATCCCTTTGATTTCCGCATAATTACGCCTTTTATCCGGGATGAGTTTCGCGAGGAAGTTATCCCGGCGCTGCTAAAAACCGGAAACGAGCAGCTGCACACGCTGCAAACAACTCTACTCCCCATAGCGCGACAACTGATCTTCGAACTCAACTCCAGTATTTTTTTACGATTGCTGGAAGCCGCCACCAACCTTGACAACCTGCTGCCGGACCCCTACCTGACTGAAGGCGGCTTTCTGCAAGAACTCGGTACCAGACCAACTGTTCATTTTCCCGTTAACAAGCTGCATCGAAAACTGAGGCTGGATATTGCCATTTCCACACAAACACAGCCCTGCCTCTTCGCAATATCCGGCGTCGAGGAGCCATTGGCCCTGAATAACGGAGACTGCCTGCTCAGTCGCTGTATACCGGGCACTCCGTTCGGTGCCTGTGTGCCTGTCGAAACGGAAAACACCCGGTGCCTGACCTTGTATTACTACCAGAACCCACCAGAGCCCCAAAACCATGAATAACAATTCTGCAAAACAGATCGGTTTTAAACCGGTGTTTGATTATGAGCAGCTAATGCGTATTGCTCGTGAGCAGGCCGACAATTACAGAAGCGCTTCACCCTTTCCGCACATCGTCATCGACAACTTCATCAGCGAGGATCTGGTCGATCGTATTCTGGCTGTATTTCCTGACCTGAAAGCCAGAAAGGGGCAAACACCGGACACTGTGTTGCTGGACGATGGTACTTCGCCACAGCCTCATAAACGATGGCTTTCCAACCAGATTGGAGTGGATATGCTTTTGAAACAGCTCTACTGGGAAATGAACTCAGCCGATTTTCTGCAATTCATTGAAAAGCTGACGGGCATTGAACAGTTGATACCCGACCCCCATTTGAATGGCGCAGGTGTTCATGACACCAAGAAAGACGGTTTGCTGATGGTTCATGCCGACTTCAACAAACACCCGCTTTTCAATCTGGATCGACGCATCAACATACTCATTTACCTGAACAAGGACTGGCCGGATGCTTACGGCGGCCATCTGGAGCTATGGTCAAAAGACATGCGCAAAATGGAACAGAAAGTTGCTCCTCTGGCGGGTCGCTGCGTGATTTTTTCCACCTTGCGTGACTCGTTTCACGGGCATCCTCACCCATTATCCTGTCCACCGGATCGTTCGCGAAAGTCGATTGCCCTTTACTATTACACAAAAGGCCGACCCGCTGATCAGGACCCCAGCCCGCACCCGACGCTGTGGCAAAAAACACCCGAATTAGAGAATTAACTGCTTTGAAACCGGCCTTGACCTGCCACGAGCCACTATTTGAAGCGGTGAATCTTGCTGATATCCGACGAGCCTGTTGCAGTAACTTCAAGGTCTTTGAGAACCCCGTCTTCAATACTGTAAACCCAGCCGTGAATAGCCAAGGATTGGCCGTTTTTCCAGGCATTCTGAACAATCGTGGTATGGCAGACATTGGCCACCTGTTCGATGATATTCAGTTCACACAATAAATCACAGCGTTTGAGCCTGTCTTTTTCAGTATCCAGCGCTGCCTGATGAAAACGGTAGACATCCTTGATATGTCTCAACCAGTTATCAATCAGGCCGTTTTCCTTTCTCTCCAGTGCGGCCTTGATCCCTCCGCAGCCATAGTGACCACAAACAATAATATGCCTTACCTTCAACACTTCAACGGCAAACTGCATAACTGAAAGACAATTCAAATCAGTATGAACGACCATATTGGCAATATTGCGGTGCACAAATATCTCGCCCGGCAACAAGCCCACAATCTGGTTGGCCGGAACCCGGCTATCACTGCAACCGATCCACAAATATTCCGGGTGTTGCTGTTTTGACAACTTGGTGAAGAATGCCGGATCATCATTTTTGATTTTATCTGCCCATTCTTTGTTCTTGGCAAGTAGATCTTTTAAAGGCCCCATTATTACCTCTGGCAATTTTTTACACCTGTGTATCAGGCAATACCTCTATTAAAGCAAAAAGGTAAATCAACCGCAGTGACTACAAACCCATCGCCTGCTGCATTATCCGGTTTTTCAACAGCGAGAACCGGTTAATCTGGTTCATTCCCTCGTTACGCACCCAACGGAAGGGAAGAGCTTGTTGTTCGAACAATTGCTTGAACCCCTCCATTACAGCCATCATGGCCAGATTCTTGCCCAAACGCCGCCGCTGATAGCGCTGCAGTATCGAAACATGGGTAAGCGGTATCTGACGCTGGCAAGCACGCCGGATTTCCTCACCCAGTACACGAACATCCTGAAAACCGAGGTTAATACCCTGACCCGCCAAGGGGTGGATGGTATGTGCCGCATCACCAATCAGCACCAGACCCGGTCTGAAATAGCTCTTGCTATGCCTTTGCTGTAATGGAAAACTCCATCGTTTGTCGACAGTAACTATTTCACCCAGTCTGTGCTCAAAGGTCTCGCCAAGGCGCAGACGAAACTCATCGTCATCAAGTGACATTATCTGCTCGGCAAGGGTCTCTTTCAGAGACCAGACGATCGAACAGATATTGGTGTTTCCCTGCTCATTGCAGAGTGGCAAAAAGGCCAGTGGGCCTTCTTCACTGAAGCGCTGCCAGGCGGTGAACTGATGGGGAAGCTCGGTTGTTACCGTGGTTACAATAGCGCGATGGTAATAACTCCACTCCCTTGTTTCCATTGCGGCCATGGCTCTCAGGGAGGACTGGGCACCATCAGCAGCTATCACCAGGTCTGCTGCAAGCGCCCTGCCGTCATCCAGCACAAGCATTGTTTTACCACCAACACCGTCAGCCAGCGTCAGGGAAGCCACACTGGCCGGACAAATCAATTCGATGTCCAGTGCTTGCATCTTGTCAAGCAGGGCTTCGGTGACCACAGAGTTCTCGACAATATGCCCCAGAACCGATTGGCCAACCTCGCAGGCAGCAAAATCGATCGACCCGGTCCCGGTCGCATCCCAGACATGCATGGCCGAAAACGGTCCCGTCCGTTGTCGGGTAATACTTGACCAGACATCCAGCCTCTCAAGGAAGCCTTGTGAGGCAATCGTCAAGGCAACCACTCTTGGATCAAAGTGTTCTGCAGTGCTCGCCGATGTAAAGGCCCTGTGCTCAATGACCGCGATTCGAAGCCCGCATTCTGCCAAAGTACAGGCCATGGCTGCTCCGGCCATACCCGCACCAACAACCAGAATATCGTACTCTACTGTCATCCTATTTTTTACCTTTGTATTTTCCGCTGTTCATCATCAGATCGCTGTCTTCACAGAATTTTTCCCCGCTTCTGTCCGGCAACACCCATGGCATGCCGAGCGAAGACTGTTTTAATGCCTGGCAGCAAATCGAGCCCCAATAAACCGATATTGCGCAGAAAACTGGCCGGTAAACTGCTGGTAGAAAACAATTGGGTCAATAAATGGCTCGCACCGATGGTTTTGTGCTGATCCCATTGCTGGCGCTCAAGGTAAGCCTGCAAGAGGGGCAAATCACCGGGAGACATCCCCTTTTGTAGACCCTGCATCAAGGTATCGACCAGCACGGCCGCATCTCTCATTGCCAGATTATAGGACTGGCCCGCCACTGGATGCAGGCTATGCGCCGCATTACCCAGTAATACGATATTGGAGCGCACCTGCTCCAGCGCCAGGACCAGGGCCAGCGGGTAACTGCTGCGCTTTCCAACTTTTAAAAAGCGTCCAAGTCGCTGTCCGAACCGCTCCTGCAATTTTTGCAGGAAGGCCTGATCGTCAAGACTCATGAGCGCTTCTGCCTGTTCGACAGGATTAGTCCAGATCAACGCACAACGGTGTAAGTCCTCACTATCATTCATGGGCAACAACGCAAGAGGGCCTTCGTCGGTAAAGCGCTCAAAAGCCATATACTGATGAAAATATTCCGTTGAAACATTGGCTACCAGTGCGTGCTGATGGTATTCGCGGTTACTCACATCTATGCCAAGCTGATGACGCAAGGCAGATTCTGCGCCATCCGCAATCACCACCAGTGATGCTTCAAGCTCACAAGCCTCCCCATCACCATCAACCGACAGCGTCACAAAACCGGTTTTCATTGCCAGCGATGAGACCCGTGCCGGGCTCATGCAGGTCACGGCCTTTTCCTCACTGAGCGCTTTCAGCAAAACATAACCCAGACAACGGTTTTCAATGACGAAACCCAGACTATCCTGCTGGTGATCAATCGCGTCCAGCAATGTGCCTGCCGGATGCCCCCGATCGGAAACATGAACCTGATGAATCGGCACCACGAATTCATTCAAGGTTTTCCATAGACCGATCTGCTCGAAGATTCCGGCTGTTCCCAAAGAAAGCGCCGAAGTCCTGTCATCAAAACTGGGCTGGCCAAAAGGCAAGTCCTCGTTCACCTGCAAGGGGTATTGTTCGAGAAGCAGTATTCTCAAGGCCGGCAAATGATGAGCAAGTAGCAGGGCAAGACTGGCTCCAGCCATTCCGCCACCGACAATAGCCACATCATATCGGGTTTTTTCAGCCATTTGACTTGCGCCGTTTTTTCATCAGGGTCTCGATTGCTGATACCGTTTTGGGAACAGCTGAAGTTAATACTTCAGCCCCTTCTTTCGTCACCAGAACATCATCCTCGATACGGATGCCAATACCCCGCCAGCGACGGGCAACTGACTTGTTATCGGCAGCAATGTACAAACCCGGCTCAACGGTCAGCACCATGCCTGGCTCCAGCACTCTCCATTCGTTGCCCACCTTGTAATCACCGACATCATGCACATCCATTCCCAGCCAGTGGCCCGTTCGATGCATGTAAAAAGGGAAATACGCCTGCTCCCCGATCAACTGGTCGACTTCACCTTTGAGCAACTTCAGTTTTACCAACCCTGCTACCAACACTTTCACTGCCGCATCGT
>JAGRJA010000417.1 GCA_020443005.1 Pseudomonadales bacterium | reverse complement strand
GATTGTAGAGTACGGTCTTGGCCCAGCCTTCACCGGCACCCAAAACATCGCCATAAGAAAAGCCACCACAAGCAGCCAACCCCTTGAAATCGGACAGGTCAATCCGTTTTGCCAACAAGTCACTCATGTGTACATCAACGGCTGTAAAACCGGCGCGATCAAATGCTGCCGCCATTTCCACATGACCATTAACCCCCTGTTCCCGCAGCACCGCGATTCTGGGGCGCACACCTCGCTGAATGTAAGGAGCAGCAACATCGTCATTGACATCAAAACTCAACTTGACCTGCAAGCCGGGGTTATCTTTCAACAGGTTGTCGAATTCCTGTTTGGCCAGTTGCGGGTTGTCTCTCAGGGCCTGAATACGATAGCTGGTTTCAGCCCAGATACGCTGCATTTGCGAACGCTTTTGCTTTAATAAAGCTGACGATTGATAACTGATAAGCAAGGTATCACCCGCCTCGACCGAACCGATATTGTGACTGAAAGCGGACAACTGAAAATCTGCCAAAACAGCCAGCACTTCTGTTAAACGGGACTCTTCAACCTGTAATACTGCACCCAGCTCCTCGTTAAACAGCGTTGACAAATGGTTGGTTCCACTTAACACCGATAAATCCACCTTGAAACCACAGTGTCCGGCAAAGGCCATCTCAAGCAGTGTTGTATAAAGCCCGCCGTCAGAGCGATCGTGATAGGCAAGCAGAAGGTCATTTTTCAGCAATTGCTGAATAGCCAAAAAGAAATTTTTCAGATCATCAGCATCGACATCCGGCACTTCATTGCCGATTTTCTTATACACCTGAGCAAGTGCTGAAGCCCCGAGCCTGTTTTTACCCCGACCCAGATCGACAAGCACCAAGCGGGTTTTTCCCTTGCCTGTCTGCAATTGTGGTGTCACCGTTTTCCTGACATCAAGAACAGGTGTAAAGGCCGAGACAATAAGGGAAAGTGGCGCTGTGACTGATTTTTTTTCACCGTTTTCCTGCCAGGTGGTACGCATCGACATGGAGTCCTTGCCTACCGGAATCGTAATACCCAGTGCCGGGCAAAACGCCATACCCACTGCCTTTACAGCGTCAAAGAGTTTCTCATCCTCACCCGGGTGACCAGCGGCGCACATCCAGTTGGCCGACAATTTGATATTGGACAGTTTTCCAATAGCCGTTGCGGCAATGTTGGTAATCGCCTCACCTATCGCCATTCTTCCGGAAGCCGCGGCATTCACCAGAGCGATCGGTGTTCTTTCACCCATCGACATGGCTTCGCCGGCATAAGTGTCGTAAGAGACGGTTGTTACTGCACAATCGGCAACCGGCACCTGCCATGGCCCAACCATCTGATCCCGGTGAACCATGCCGGTAACACTGCGATCACCGATAGTAATGAGAAACTGCTTTGAAGCAACTGCAGGTAAATGGAGCACGCGCTCGGCTGCCTGATGCAGATCAATTTTGTCTGTTTTGAAAACAGGTAATTCATAGCTGATGCGTTCAACGATACGATGCATTTTAGGCGGTTTGCCAAACAGGACCGACATCGGCAAGTCGACCGGCTTGTTCTCAAAATGCTTGTCGCCCAGTGTCAAATGATGATCCGCCGTTGCCTCTCCAACAATGGCATAAGGGCATCTTTCCCGTTTGCAAATTTCCTCAAAGACGGGCAAATCGGCCTCACGCACTGCCAGCACATAGCGTTCCTGGGATTCATTGCACCAGATTTCCAGTGGCGACATACCCGGCTCGTCATTCGGCACATTGCGCAATTCAAAGCTGCCACCACGACCACCATCTTTCACGAGCTCCGGAAAGGCATTTGACAGCCCCCCGGCTCCCACATCATGGATAAAGGCAATCGGGTTTTCCGCAGCCATTTGCCAGCATCGATCAATCACTTCCTGACAACGCCGTTCCATTTCCGGATTTTGTCGCTGAACCGATGCGAAATCCAGATCCTGACTACTTGTGCCTGAGGCCATACTCGAAGCGGCGCCTCCACCCAGGCCAATCAGCATGGCCGGCCCGCCGAGTACAATCAACCTGGAGCCAACCGGTATTTCATGTTGCTCGACATGATCGGGATGGATGTTTCCATAACCACCGGCAATCATGATCGGCTTGTGGTAACCACGAACCTCAACACCGGCCGCACCGTTAACCTTTTCTTCATAGGTACGAAAATAACCACAAATATTCGGGCGACCGAACTCGTTATTGAATGCCGCTCCCCCGATTGGCCCCTCAAGCATAATATCGAGGGCGCTGACGATTCGATCCGGTTTACCATAATGACTTTCCCAGGCCTGCACAAAATCGGGAATGTGCAAATTCGAAACAGAAAACCCGGTAAGGCCCACTTTGGGTTTGGAACCACGCCCCACAGCACCTTCATCCCGAATTTCGCCACCCGAGCCTGTACCCGCCCCCGGGAAAGGAGCAATGGCTGTAGGATGATTATGCGTTTCCACCTTCATCAGCAAGTGAACATCCTGATCATGAAAACGGTAGGTCGCTGTTTCAGGGTCGGGATAAAAACGCCCGGCCCGACTTCCGCAGATAACGGCAGCATTATCGGCATAGGCTGAAAGAACCCCTTCTCCCCCCTTCTGATAAGTGTTTTTAATCATCCCGAACAGGCTGTTTTTCTGTTCGAGACCATTGATGGTCCAACTTGCATTAAAAATCTTGTGACGACAGTGTTCAGAGTTTGCCTGCGCAAACATCATCAACTCGACATCAGTCGGGTTGCGACCCAGTTTTACAAAACTGTCGTGCAGGTAATCGATTTCATCTTCAGCGAGCGCAAGACCAAGCGCGGTATTGGCCGCCTCCAGTGCCTGCCGCCCCCCCTGCATGACATCAACATCGGTAAGGGCTTTGGGTTGATGGCGTGAAAACAGTGCCTCTGCCTGCAAGGGCTTTTCGTAAACGGTTTCTGTCATGCGATCAACCAGCAGTTCGGCAATAGCCGCTCGCTGGTCCGGGTTCAGTGCTTCGGTGGCTTCAACCCTGTAAACCACGCCACGCTCAATTCGCTGAACCTTGTCCAGTTTGCAGTTGTGGGCAATATCAGTCGCCTTGGAAGACCAGGGAGAAATTGTTCCCGGTCTCGGTACAACCACAAACAAATCACCTTCTTCAACAAATGCCCTGTTATCGGCCGGCCCGTACTGTAAAAGTTGCTCGAGCACCCTCTTCTCCTGAGAGTCGAGTTTGCCCAAAACCGATACAAAATGTACAAAGTGAGCAGTCAGCGTTTGCACTGAAGGTACCGCAGCCCTGAGTGATGCCAATAGTCGGCTATTGCGAAACGGAGACAAGGCGGTAGAACCGGGAAGAATCAACATCAGGGCAACCCAAAACAGAAAATGCAAAAAAGAGGCGGCATTTTACTTCAAAAGACGACCCATCGCAGCAACTGCATCAGGCTTGCTAGTTATTCGTGGGGTGGATGGATAAAATGAGGCCGATTTCGATTGAATTTGACCCGATGCATCATTTTTTTCTGACACGGCTGTTTTTGATATCGCTTGCGAAGGCAGGGTTGCTCATTGCACTGACGCTGTCTCTCTGCAGCAGTCGACCGCTCAACCTGTTGGAACGCATCCTCGCCACAGGCGAGTTGCGGGTTGTCAGTATCAAGGGGCCAAACACGCTGTTTGAGGGGC
>JAGRJA010000416.1 GCA_020443005.1 Pseudomonadales bacterium | reverse complement strand
GTCGATAAAATCTTCATTGCCAAAATCGTCAAGGCCTACGGCGCGTGACGCTTCATCCAAGATTTCCTGTCTGTCCAGTGTGATATCCAGCCCTTCACAAAAAGCCAGAGCGGCTTTTTGAGTTTCACTAAGAACGGGTTCGGACAAATCGTCAATAGAGATCTTGTGCGTCATTCAGGTATTTTCTCCAGCTCTTGCTGAAAGTTGTTTATCTGCTTGTTCAGCCAGCCACGAAGCCAGAAATTGTCGCCAGCCTGTTCAAGGAGTTCACGATGTACCTCAATCGAAAGTGCAAGTGTCTCCGGGTGATTCGGGTAGGCTGTTGCGATGGCCTCTGTCAACAGCAGGGCTTTATCGTAATCTTTGCCGGTAATAAAGTTGTGGCAGAGATTAATGGCTTTTTCGAGACTGCACAGTTTCAGCAGATCGGGATAAATGGCGTGAGTGTTTATCGGGTAGAGTTCGCTGGTATGTTCTGCCTTGAACCACCCCATATAACTTTCCCAGATGGTTCTTGCTGCCCAGCTGACTTTTCCATAACCTTCGCCGACGCTGAGTTCCTTCGGTAATGTGAGTGTCTTCATGATGCAAAAGATATTTTCACCCCGGTTCATGCGTGTCAATGTTTCGGTGTGAACATATTTGACCGCGGCTTCCAGCCGGTTCAGTGAATCGAGAATCAGTTGTTTGCCTTCTATAGGGGTAAAGTGCCCGGTGATAAGCGTTTCTGCTTCCAGCTTTCTCACCCGGCCCAGTGACGCCAGGTAGGGGTCAATATAGCGATATTTGTCGCCACGAATGGTGTTGATGTTGGGGAAATGCGGAAACAAGGGGCCAAACAGATTACCAGTAAACAGTGTTTTGTCATCGGGCATCCACACCACGGCACTGTCTATTGTTTCTCCACCGGGTGTCGAGAGTAAAACGAACCGGGTGTCACCAACGGTAAGCTCATGTTTGTCGTCAAAGCAGATGTCGGGTACAGGTCTGTCCTGAACAAAAACTTCCGGGTTTGTTGAAGCGACCTTTATCGCTGTATCTATCGTTTTCTGAAACCAGATATAGGCTTGTGACGATCTGATTTTTTGTATTCTTTCGTCGTCTTGCTGGCATATGCTGTTGTTTTTTTGTGCAATCAGCTTTGTTGATGTCTCCCTGAATTGTGAAACGCCACCCACATGATCCACATGGCCCTGGGTCAGAAAAATGTAGGGGGTTGGTCCGGCATGAATGGCATCGAAACCGGGCTTGTGAGCCATCAACGCTTCAAAACCCATTCCCGTGTTAATAATGACCCTTCCGGCAGCCGTAATAACCATATAGGCATTCGATGTGCCTTCTGACATGTAAATATTCTTTGCAATTTGTTTGATGTCGGGTTTGTCGGCGACCACCATGGCTTCAAAACCGGGGCGGTCTTTTATCAGTTGATCAACCTGCGAGTTGCTCATTTTCGGCCTCGTCCGTCCATGCCTTTTGGGGCTGAATAATAGGAAGTCATCGATATTAAAACACTTTTTTTAAAATTGAAACAGTTGTTTTAAGCTTGGTTTTGCACTAAGATCGGTCAACGACATTGTGCAAGCCGGAAAGATGGAAGCCATATTTAACAGCAAGCCTGAAAAAAGCGAGTTATCAGCAAAGGCCGTTATCGTCAGGTCAGCCGAGGAGCTTTTTGCGGAAAAGGGTATAGAGGCAACATCACTCAGAGAGATAGCGGTTAAAGCCGGGCAAAAAAATACCAATGCGGTTCAGTATCACTTTGGCAGCAAGGAGCAGTTGGTTCGTGTCATTTGGCAAAGGCATTCACAATCCATCGATCGGCACCGCGCCTTGCTGCTGGAAACACTGGATGATAAGGATGATATCCGGCGACTGATTGAGGTGATTGTCCAGCCTGTCATCGCCAAAATGAATGATCCGGATGGCGGGGTGGAATTTATCCTGATTATGTCGCAACTGGTGAGCAGCCCGGGTGAAACATTATTGCAGCTACATGAAATGCTGCCAGAACGCTCTGTCGTCAAGGTGATGAAATATCTTGCCAAATATACCCGTCACCTGAGTGAAACCGATATGCAAACCCGGGTGTTATTCGTGCTCGGTATTATTTTTCATGGTATCGCTGATTACATTCGCCTGAGGAAGAGTGGCTCAAAACTGGTAGAAGGTGTAACGCCTGATGATCTTTCAAGAAATCTTGCTACAACGATCAGCGCAATTCTTTCAGCAAGGTAATGGAGTGGCTTTTTCTGCAAGCTCAATCGGTGATGCAGTCAAGGCCATGCAAGTTTCAGGCTGCGGTGTTCTGGTCATGAGGTTTTCACAGAGACGAGTTACCTTATTTCATTTTTGGTGTAAGCCTATCAAAGAACGGGGTTAATAATGATGAATCAGTCGATAAGCCACAATCAAAGGCAGCTGGCCAGACACGGTTGTACGGTTTTGCTGCTGGGCCTGCTTGCAGGCATCGGATTTTCCTATGCCGCTGCTACTGTTGATACGACAAGCGCGCTTTACGGGAACTGGAAGTTTGCGCATCTGGAAGGTCTGGTAAATGGTTTGATGGTGCTGGCTATTGCCGGCGTTTGGCCGTGGCTAGAAAGAGAAAACCTTTCTGTCAGGGTTGCTCGCTGGCTTTTGGTACTGGGTGCCTATGCCAATGCAATCGGCCCCTGGATTACAGCCCTGTTTATCGGTCATCGTGTGATAGAGCCGCAAACGGCACTCGAGGCATTTGTCGTTTATGGTTTTTATATTCCCGGTGTGCTGCCAATGTTTTCGCTGATTGTATTTGTCTGGTTTTTATGGAAAAAACCTCCTGCAGTCGCTACGGGTGAGGTGGGCTAGCCGGTTGTCCTGGCACTTTTCATCGGCCGGACTCATGAAATGCACAGAGCATTCAACGATTTCAAAAATCAAGCAGGGGGATCAATGTTTGGACCCATCAGGCAAGTTGCCTATCTGACCAATGATATCGAGGCATCGATGCATGCCTGGGTTAAACAAAGTGGTGTTGGCCCTTTTACCTGGTATCGTAATTTCAGCATGCCAGCGGTGCACAAAGGGCAGGAAACAACTGTATCCCTGGAAGTGGGTATTGCCTATCGTGGCAATATGCAAATTGAATTGATACAGCAAACCAATGACGCGCCATCGCCTTATCGGTCTTTTTTCGAAAAGGGGCAGATGGGTTTACATCATCTTGCCTATGTCACTGATGATATCGAGCGCGATATGCAGCGGGCGAAACAGGCCGGCTTTGACATCATCACTACCATCAGTGCGCCGGTAGGTCGCTATGCCTACTTTCAGGATCCAGCGATGCCTGAAAACTATTTCGAATTTCTTGAAGTGACACCCGATTTGAATAAATACTGGGAACACTGTATTGAAGAGGCCGGCCGGTGGGATGGCAGCAATCCTGTCAGGTTGATGGATATGTCCGGGGTTTGAGCCCTTGTTCTTGTGATATTTTTGTTGTGCGAGAAATTTATGAATGATTACAAAATACAGAATCTCAGCGATGTTGAAAATACCGAAGATCAAGCCGATGTGATTGTGATCGGTTGCGGTGCTGCCGGTATTTGTGCAGCGATTGAAGCAAGACAGG
>JAGRJA010000415.1 GCA_020443005.1 Pseudomonadales bacterium | reverse complement strand
TGGTTTGCACTTTACGAAGTGTTTGACACTTTCCTCTATTCACCACCGTCTGTGACACACAGTGGCGCCCATGTGCGCGATGGTGTTGACCTTAAAAGGATTATGATTACCGTTTGGTTCGCCGTTTTTCCGGCCATGTTCTATGGAATGTATAACCTTGGATATCAGGCGAACACGCTGATCGCCGCAGGAGTGATGCCAAGTGATGACTGGCATCAAGCATTGATCAACCTTTTTGCCGGCCATGATGCTGCTTCAATCTGGGACAACATGGTCTATGGTGCGGTGTACTTTCTCCCCATCTACATTGTGACTTTTCTTGTGGGTATCACATGGGAAATTATTTTCGCCATTAAGCGCAAACACGAAGTCAATGAAGGCTTTTTTGTTACCTCGATTCTTTTTGCACTGATTTGCCCACCCCAAATACCGTTGTGGATGGTTGCCCTGGGCATTTCTTTTGGCGTGGTGATTGGCAAGGAAGTATTTGGAGGCACCGGGAAAAATTTCCTGAATCCCGCGCTGGTCGGGCGAGCCTTCCTGTTTTTTGCTTACCCGGCTTATATGTCTGGTGATGCTGTCTGGACCGGTGTTGATGGATATACAGGCGCCACGGCCTTGTCTGTCATTGCATCCGATGGTATGCAGGCACTCGAAAGTCAGCTTACATGGTTTGATGCCTTTTTTGGTCAAATGCAGGGTTCCATTGGTGAAACATCGACTTTTGCCATTCTTTTGGGTGCAGCGATATTGTTGATCACCCGGATAGCCTCCTGGCGAATCATGGCCGGTGTCATGGCGGGCATGTTCATTTTATCCACACTCTTTAATGTTATTGGTTCCGAGAGCAACCCGTTATTTGCGACTCCCTGGTACTGGCATCTGGTACTAGGCGGTTTTGCCTTTGGCGCTGTTTTCATGGCAACCGACCCCGTTTCGGCGGCAATGACAAATACCGGCAAGTGGATTTTTGGTATTCTGATCGGTTTGATGGTTGTTCTGATAAGAGTGGTAAACCCGGCGTTCCCGGAAGGGATGATGCTTGCAATTCTTTTTGCCAATCTTTTCGCGCCCTTGATCGATCATTTTGTGGTACAGGCGAATATCAAGAGGAGATTGGCTCGTGGCTAGAAATAACGACACAATTTCCAAGATTCTGACGGTCACTTTATTACTTTGTGTCGTCTGTTCAATCATTGTTTCAAGTGCTGCAGTCATTCTTAAACCTCAAAAAGAAGCGAATATCGCCATCGACAGAATGACCAACATCCTTGCAGCGGCCGGTTTGTATAAAGAAGATGTTGATATCCATGAGCAATTCGCCAATGTCGATACCCGTGTTGTGGATCTGACAACAGGTCAGTTCACTTCGGAGGTGGACCCTGCAATCTACGATCAACGCAAGGCGGCCAAAACACCGGCAGATTCTGTTGAACTCAATGACACACAGGATATTGCCAAAATAGGCAGAAGAGAAAAATTCTCACTGGTTTACATTATTAATGATGACCAGGGAGAACTCTCAAAATTGATTCTGCCTGTTCGGGGTTATGGCCTTTGGTCAACCCTGCATGGTTTTATTGCTCTCGATGCCGATCTGAATACTGTAGCCGGGCTTGGTTTTTATGAGCATGGAGAAACGCCTGGGTTGGGTGGAGAGGTAGACAATCCCAAATGGAAAGCATTGTGGCCCGGGAAACGGGTGCGAGACAAGAACAATGCCGTCAGCCTGCATCTTGTAAAAGGCAGGGTAGACACGGACAAACCGGGTTCAGAATATCAGGTTGATGGCTTGTCTGGTGCCACATTAACCAGCAAGGGAGTTTCCAATCTTGTCCGCTTCTGGATGGGTGAAAATGGTTTTGGTCCCTTTTTGACAAACCTCAAAAATGAAGAGGTTAAATAAACAATGAGTAAATTTAAAGACATTCTGGTAAAGCCGATTTTTGAAAACAATCCGATTGCTCTTCAGATACTCGGTATTTGTTCAGCACTGGCTGTAACCAGCAGCATGAAAGTTTCACTTGTCATGTGTATTGCCTTGACCACAGTCACCGCTTTCTCAAACCTGTTTGTATCGCTGGTAAGGAACCACATTCCTAATAGCATCCGCATTATTGTGCAGATGGTCATTATTGCCTCTCTTGTTATTGTCGTTGATCAGTTTCTTCGCGCTTATGCTTATGAAATTTCCAAGCAACTCTCCGTATTCGTTGGCCTCATCATTACAAACTGTATCGTTATGGGGCGAGCTGAAGCCTATGCAATGAAAGAACCGCCATTACCCAGCTTTCTGGATGGAATAGGCAATGGTTTAGGGTACAGCGCTATGCTGATGACAGTAGCCTTTATCCGCGAGCTCTTTGGTTCAG
>JAGRJA010000414.1 GCA_020443005.1 Pseudomonadales bacterium | reverse complement strand
GTCGGATTTGGGCGACACCAACGCCATTACCCTGACACCGCGCACTGCTGCTGAAAAATACATTGGCTTCGACCAGAACGGCAAGATCAATGATGCCGTACTTCGACAGTCTATCGCCCGTCACGAAGTTTACAAAAAAGCCTTTGAAGTAACCCAGCAGCGCATGATTGATGAATTCACCTTTGGTGCCGGCAACATGAATACCGCCATGATCTTCAAATATTGCGGCACAGAAGAAGAAAAGAGGAAGTTCGAATTAATGCTGAAAATCATGGGCGAACAAGCTCTCGGCTGGCATGACCCCGAACATTTCAATGAAGAAGAACAACATATCACCACTGAATGGATGGGAGCAAAAACCCACACCATTGCCGGAGGCACATCCGAAATCCAGTTAAATATTATCGCCAAACGGGTACTCGGCCTACCCGGTGTTGTCAGCTAAAGGGGAACCATCATGGCTCTTGCATTCAATGAAGAACAACGATCACTGAAAGATACCGCCAAAGATTTCGCATCCAGCCGCTCACCCATTGAAGCGTTCAGAAAATTGCGTGACGAAAAAGATGAAACCGGTTTCAACCCTGAAATCTGGTCAGAAATGATTGAGCTTGGCTGGAGCGGCATGACTTTTCCCGAAGCCTATGGCGGATTCGATTTCGGTTTCATGGGGCTTGCCGGCTGCATGGAGGAGTTTGGTCGCACACTGGTAGCTTCCCCCTTGCTTTCCTCCATTGTTTTATCCGGCTCGACGATTCTTTTTGCAGGCAACGAAGCGCAAAAAACCACACTTCTGCCCCGGATTATTTCCGGTGAAATCTTGATCGCCCTTGCCTGCGATGAGGGGCTTCATCACCATCCTGCGCGCATGGAACTCGAAGCCCACGAATCAGAAAACGGCTATATTCTGAACGGCAAAAAAACCATGGTTGTCGATGGCCATGTCGCCGATAAACTCATCGTTGCTGCAAGAACTGCAGGTTATCCCGGTGATGAGTCCGGCATTACCCTTTTTCTTGTGGATACCAAAAAGAAAGGTATTACAACCCGGCGAACACACCTCATTGACAGCCGTGGCTATGCCCGTATCGACTTTGACCATGTAGAGATTTCTGCCGAAGATATTCTCGGTGAGGTAAACAACGGTTTCGAACCACTGGTACAAGCACTCGATAGAGGTCGCATTTGCCTTGCCGCTGAAATGTTTGGTGGCATGCAGGAAATCTTCGAACGCACCATTGATTATCTCAAGGAGCGCAAGCAGTTTGGTCACATCATCGGGGAATTTCAGGCACTACAGCATCGTGCCGCGCATATGTATACACTGATTGAAATGTGTCGCTCCTCACTGATGAACTCACTCAATGCACTTGAAAATAATGCTGAAAACCACCCTCAGCTTATCAGTGGAACAAAAGCCCTGATCAGTGAAACCTATGAACTTGTCAGTAATGAAGCCGTTCAAATGCACGGAGGTATCGGTGTTACTGATGAACTGGATATCGGCCTGTTCCTGAAAAGAGCACGGGTATCAGCTGAGCTGTTGGGCAGTGCAAGCTTTCATTATGATCGCTATGCAACACTGGAAGGGTTTTAGGCAGGCAAGACCGCAATAAAAAAGGCAGCGATTTGCTGCCTTTTTTATTGCAGAAATTATCTGCTAATCTCAATCCTGCAACACAGCCTCAAGCATCTGTACAAGCAAGTCATTTTGATTTTCATCACCTACAGTTATTCTCAAACAATTATCGAGCAAAGGGTGAGAACCATCCTGACATTTGATTAAAATACCTCTGCTCTTCAACTGATCAAACACAATGCTGGCATTGCCCGTTTTCAGCCTTACCAGAACAAAGTTGGCTTCACTCGGGAACACCTCTAGCTTGTCAAAACTTTTCAGTTTTTCCGCAAGCCGTGTTCTTTGCTCTCGAATTACTGCGCTCTGCCTTAATAACAGGTCGTAGTGCTCAAGAGCAAATACAACACTCTGTTGGGTCAGCACATTGATATTATAAGGCAACCGAATCTTGTTAATTTGTTCTATCCATGCCTCATTACCAACCAAAAAACCCAGACGCATTCCAGCAAGCCCGACTTTTGAAAGTGTTCGCATCACCAATACATTCGGGTAGAGTTTTAAATAAGGCAAAAAGTTGCTGTCCGTAAAGGCCATATAAGCCTCATCAATCACAACAAGACCTTTCGAAGCAGCAATAATTGCTTC